>JAYWCL010000121.1:0-53943 GCA_043780595.1 Limnoglobus sp. | reverse complement strand
CCCGGCTCTGGTGGACGGGGGCGGGACTGCAAGGTCCAACGCTCGGTCGGCTGCCAAGAGGGTCAACACGCAAAACCTCGTCGTCGGCGGCGGGGTTCTCGCGGCGGTCGTCCTCGCCGGCGGAATTGTGGCTGTCCTGATGTCGGCCCGAGGTGGTCCTGAGAAGCAAGCGACGGCACCCGCGGGTGGTGGTGCCGGTCGCGATGTTCAGCCCAGGACGGGGGTGCCCGAGGCGGCGGGTGAGAAGTCGCGGCAGAAAAACCGCGACGAGACTGCGACCGTCGAGAAGGAGTCGGGCGAGTTTCGGAAGGCGGGAGGCATCGCTGGCGGCGAACGTGAAATGTGGACCCCGCTGTTCAACGGCAAAGACCTGACCGGGTGGGACGGTTTGCCGAACACGTGGCGGGCGGCCGGTGGTACAGTCGTGGGGAAGCTCGCACCGGGCCGCATCACACATACATTCCTTTGCAGCCAGAAGCAGTACACGGACTTCGAATTAACCTGCCAGATCATGCTGAAGAACGGCGTCGGCAACAGCGGCATCCAGGTCCGGAGTAAGCTGATCAATCCGGCCGAATTCTTCGTCGCCGGGCCGCAGGTGGAAGTCGATGCGTTCAAATACGCCGGCATCTACGGCGAGCGTACGACCGGAAACTACCTCAAACAAATACCGGAGGCGGATGTCCGGCGGATATTTCGGGCGAACGCATTCAACGACTACTTGATTCGCTGCGTCGGCAAGAGAATCACGGTGATTGTCAACGGCACAACCATCGCCGACGAAGAGTTCCCCGAGATCGACGACTCCGGGATTATCGCGTTCCAGTTGCACGGGAAAATGAGGGTCGATGAACTGACGATCAAGGATGCCATGATCGTGGACCTGAGCAAAAAGTGACCCTTCAGCCTTCTGAACGGGCCATCTCCGGCAGCGGCGGCAAGCGGGTTACTCCATCCGAACCAGCGACTTCAAGCGGTGGTGGCGTTTCTACTGAAGTGGGCGCGCCGCCCCAGGAACTTCCTCAGGCGGCGAGCGATAACCCGCTCTTGTGACCGGTGCTCTTCATCCACCTCGGCGCGCACCGGTTGCGTTGGCCGTCCTCGAATTTTTTGAAGCAGCAACTCATTCCGAATTGTCAACTCCTTCTCGTCACTCGCCACGCGCCACTCAAACTGGCGTGCGTTGCAAGTTCTCGCCATAATCGCGTCATTCTTTTAAGCAATGCGGGCATCTATCGAATAGCGGGTGCGATCATCCTTCCATTGGAGTGCCCACCATGTACCGATACCTCGCAATCGTCCTCCTCATACTCACTTCACGTTTCGCGACCGCACAATCGTTGCCACCTGTAGACCCGGCTTTAACGGTGCTGGTGCGCGACCAACTCATTCAGCACATGCCGCCACTGCTGGCCGAAACGCACGAGAGTTGGGGCAAACAAAGCGAAGTGACCGTCGGCATGAAACTCGTTCGCACGGGTGCATTTTCGTGTCGCCTCGAACCGCAGTACGCGATTCGCAACGAGGGTCACTGGCATCGGTTGAAGATCGCGGCACGCGATCCGCAGAATACCATGCTGTTGTCGCTATCGAACATGAAATCGGAAGAATCGGGTCGAATGACGTTCGATGCGACGATGAGTACGCTCGTGGAACTGAACTTCGAGCAGCAACTCTGGAAGTCTGGCATCCGCTTGATCGGTACCGAGACGCGCGCCCGTGCGACGGCTGGAGTTCGCCTCCAATGCGAAGCGACGAACCGCTTCGACTACCGGCCCGGAACGGTCGTGCCCGAACTCGTGTTGCGGTTCCGCGTGACCCATGCCGATGTCTTCGTCAATGACATCGTCGTCGAACGGACGTTGGGCATGAATGGAATGGCCGCACGCACGATCGGCGAAACGGTACAGAAACTGGTGAAGCGATTTCAGCCCGATCTCGAACGCAAGACGTTGGACCGGGCGAATGAAGCGGTCTTGAAGGCCGCCGACACGAAAGAGATTCGCATCGGCTTCCAAAAATGGTTCGCGATGAAACCAAAATCATCGTGATCCATGTGAGCGAACCAGCCGAACCGGCTGGCGAATGATTAGTTCGGTCAGGTCCGGCACACGGGTGCGCCCGGAATGATCGACCCGACGACGTTGAGCGTCGCCCCGACGATGTTTCGGATCGGCGTCGGTCGCGCGGCTTGCGGGTAGTAAACGGGAGCCGGTGAATAAACGGGGGCCGCAACAGGTGCGGCATAGACGATGCCTTGCGTTTCGGTGACGGTCACCACTTGACTCACGTGTGCGAATCGTTCGAGTGTCGAAGGCAAGTCCGTCGTGGGAATCGACCCCACGTGTCGGAACGCTTGCTTCTCGCCGGTTCGGTCGCTGATGACGAGCCCTTCGGTCATCTCGAACGACGCGGCGAGCTTCTTGCCGCTCTCGGTCTCCGTGTTGACGATCACCGCGACGTATTCCCGTTTCAACTTGTCGAGTGCATCGGATGAAATCGCCTTCATGGTCGCTTCATCTTTCACCAAGAACACGGCCAGCGGTTTCTTGTCGGTGGCGGCTCGAACGACCGCAGAACGGTAGTCGGGCTGCCACGTCGTCGGTGTAGGAATTCCCGACGCTAACACGGTCGACAGCGCGAGTGCCGTCAGGGTGGTTGAAAACATCAAAGCTGAAACTCCTTGGGTGAGCAAAACGTCTGGTACCGTCCAATTGGCCCAGAGAGTAACAATACTAGACACATGCCAGCGAGTTTCAACCTCTAAAATGCGCATAATTGTTACAAGTGTTGAAATTCGTGCGTATCGGCAAAATTTGCTCGATAGGCACAATTACCCCAAGCCGCGCATTTTTCGCAGCTATCAAGCAGTAACTTGGCGTATTGCAACGATCTCAGACGCGAAGTTCGGCACGTTGCCCGAGCGATTCGGCGTAGCGTTTGCGAATCGGTGACACTTCCGCCTCGATAAACTCGACGACTTGCTCGGGTGCGCGACCGACGAATTGACGAGGCACCAGGATCGAATCGAAATCGACTTTCGAGAACGCCGGGTCCGATTTGAGTCGGTCGAAAAGCTCCGTCGAGATGCCGATGCCCTGCTTAATACGTTCGGTCACGGCGTAGCTGTGTTCGCGCACGACGTGGTGAACGTGCTGACGGTCTGCCCCCGAAGCGACGGCCGCCATCATGACGTTTTCGGTTGCCATATAGGGAAGGAACTCGCGCACGGTTTTGGCCACGATCGGCTGGTTCACCGCGAGGCCATTCGAGACGTTGAGCGCGATCCGCAAGATGGCATCCGCGCACAGGAACGCCTGCGGGATGTATAGCCGCCGGGCCGCCGAGTCGTCCAATGTGCGTTCGAGCCACTGCGTGGCGTGCGTTTGGGCCGCCATCGCCGGAAGGCCCATCAGGAACCGCGACAACGAACAAAGTCGTTCCGCACGCATTGGATTCCGCTTGTACGCCATCGCGCTCGACCCGACTTGTTCGGCTTCCTGTGGCTCGTCGACTTCTTGTTTGTGCGCGAGCAAACGTAAGTCCGTGCCCCACTTGTGCGCCGATTGTGCCAGGCCCGATAGCCCATCGAGGATGTACGAATCGATCTTGCGCGAATACGTCTGCCCCGTCACGGGGAAGATCCGCTCGAAGCTCATTTTCTTCGCGACGAGCCGATCCAGTGCCCGCACTTTCTCATGATCGCCTTGAAACAAAGCCAGAAAGCTCGCTTGCGTGCCGGTCGTTCCTTTCGCGCCGCGGAACGGCAACTCGTCGCGGCGGCGTTCGAGTTCGTGCAAATCGAGTACGAAATCGTAGCACCACAGCGTCGCGCGTTTGCCGACGGTCGTTAGCTGCGCGGGCTGGAAGTGCGTGTAACCGAGCGTCGGCTCGTCCTTCCACGTTTCCGCAAATCGGGCAAGCGAGTCGATGAGGTTCGCCAGCGACACGCAGACCGCGTCGAGCGATTCGCGCATCAGGATCAAGTCCGCATTATCGGTCACGTAGCAAGAGGTTGCACCGAGGTGGATGATCTCTTTCGCGTTCGGCGCGACTTCGCCGTAAGTCGCAATATGCGCCATCACGTCGTGCCGTTTGGCCTTCTCGTGGATCGCGGCTCGCTTCAAGTCGACATCGTCGAGGTGCGCTTTCAGTTCCGCTAACTGTGCGGGTGCGATGCGTGGCGACACGCCATCTGCGGCGGGCAGGCCGAGTTCGTGTTGGGCCTCGGCGAGAGCCAGCCACAGCCGTCGCCACGTGCGAAACTTCCGCAACGGCCCCCAGCGTTCGGCCATCTCGCGGCCGGCGTAACGGGCAATCAGCGGGTTGTCGTACACGAGGTCGGCATCGAGGTCGGCCATGTCGGAAGAATCCCATCGCAACTGGAATCGAATCGGTCGGGTATCGCGGGAATTGTTCTCATAGCGACCGATTCCAACGATACCACTGTTTTTGTAGGTTTTTCGCGTGGCACCGTCCGCATTTGCACGAAGGAGCGAAACCGAACTGTCTCCGGGTCATTCGATTGGGGCAGTGGCGACGATGATTCCGGTAGGTTCAACAAGGAGGTTGATGATGAGCCGTACATGGATTCCGAAGTTGGTCGTTTTGGCGTTGGCCGCGGTCGTAATGGCCGGGTCGGCAAACCGCGTTCGTGCGGACGAGCCGCCGTTGCCGCGCTACTTTTACTACCCGTACAACTACTTCCCGCACAGTTACTGGCCGGCACAAAGCCCCCAGTACCCGGAGCCAAAAGGTAGCCCGTACGTGCGTCCGCCCGCCTACATGGCGTACCCGGCGTTCAAAGAGCCAGGCTGGCGGCACGAACTCTGGACGCCGATGAAGTATTATCGCGGCCACCACTTCTGGCTCGACCAGTTCTAAAACTGTTTTTCGACGTAAGTCACAATTGCGGACACTCCAAAACTGGTTTTTGGGGTGTTTTTTCGTCTCAAGAGGCCAATTTTCGATCGCCAATCGCCGATCCGTTCCGAGGGGTTTTCCCGTATCCTGTCATCCTGTCGTGGTTTGCGTCGAAACTCTCGATTTCGCATCAGCCGAAACTACTGGTTATTTCGCGACCGAATGCGACCGAAAATCGACCGGACCCGACACAAAATCGACCGGACCCGACATAAAATCGACCGAACGCGACACTTTTGGGTCATTCCGCGCACGACGCGAATTCCGACTTACGTCATATCGTCCCAAACTTATTGACTCTGCGAATTCGCGTGGGTGACGCCCAAAACTCACCCGACGAATACGCCGAGTGCAATTTCGTCGAACGGTTGGGCGGTCAAAGTGCGGTTGCGGACTTCGCTCGATGCGATGGTGAACGCTTGCGATCCGCGTGCGGTTACGAGCACGTCGGCGATGCCGACGCCGTCGAAATCGGCCGCCGCCACGAACACCCCGCCGCCGCGGAATTGTCGGCACCGTGGGGCACGTTTCGCAAGAAGGTCCGCCCAGGGGTACGACGAAGCGTCTAACCCTGGGCTATGGGATTTAACCCCGTTGGGGTAAGAATTGGCTATGCATTTACCAACGGGCAACGCCGCGAAGGACTTCCGTATCGGCGTTTTCCTTATTCGTGTATTTCGTGTGATTCGTGGTGAATTCGGGGCGGATGTGATGCGCCACACCGGCAATGGGTGCGGCCCCCTCCCATGGTACCACCATGGGCTACGCGAGCGGTCCCTTCAGGACCGAAGATCAGAAGCTCTCTCAGCCCATGGTGGAACCATGGGACGCGATGGGACGCGACGCGATGACAATGGAAGTTTTAATACTGCCAGTTGAATTGAATTAGCGCTTCGACGCCGTAGGGGCGCGGGCCGGTTACGGGTACGTTGGTACCGAGGTTCAGATACGAACGCTGCCCCAACCCGAGTGTGGTGCCGGTCGTGAAGCTGACGATATCCGACATGCCAATCGGCAGGCAACGAATGCCGCGATTGTTGAGCGGCGTGTTCACGTGGACCTCTGCGATCGGCGTCACCGAACGCAGAAACCGCGTCCCCGTGCGATCCTGATACAGTTGGTACCCGACTTGCAAATCGTTGAACAGGAACGTGGTATCGCGGCTATCCGTCGGTACCGCGATCGACGAGAATCCGAGCACGTAGGCGTTACCGAGCGTGCGGATGCCACCGACGAACGGCTGGATCATCGTCGGGTGTATGTTCGGATCTTGCGCGGAGAACACCGTTTTTCCGCCAGTCGGGGTCGTTAAGACCACACCCGTCGAGAGGACGTTCCCGCCGGTGCGATAGCCGTTGACTTCTTGCACGGGCTCGTTGATCCAGGCGAATTTCAGAATGATGCTGAGGTCGCCGACCGACTGGTTGTTGATATTCGCAGGCCCGCCGATCTGAACCAGCGGCAGCCGGAAACCGATCGACGCATCGCCTTCGAGGAAGGTTTTTTCAAAGCCGAGCGTCTGCCGATGGACGTTGGTGATCGCCATACCCGGCACGCGCAGGCTGTTGTTCACGTCGTAAAAAAAGTTGTAGGTCGCGTAAAGTCGATCCGTCGGTCGCGGGCTTTCATTCTCGCCGATTTTGAACGAACCGCGTGCGACATTCACGGGAATGGCACCCGCGTGCGCGATCGGACTGCCCCCGCGAACGAGAACGTCCGTCGCACTCGGTTGACCGGTCGCCAGCCCATTCGCATTCGGCTGTACCACCGTGATGAACGGCGGAACCTTCGCGGGCAAGCCCGGTTGTTGGCCGCGAATGTCGGCTGGGTTTGGCACGGTGAGTACGCTGAATGCCGAGACGGGTTGATTGAAAACCGTGCCCGTCGGGAACGTCGCGCTTTGGCCCGGCAACAAAGTGATGCGCTGCCCGTTCGGTTGCGTGCCGACCAAGAACGGCGAAAACGCGAACGGCGACTGAAAATCCCCTATCATCATCGGGAACGACGACGTGCGGATCGACGTACCCGATGGCGCAGCCCCCGTACCCGACAACGGATTTCCGGCCGAGATCGGCGCAGTCGCACCGGGTCGCGCCGCCGGTTGGGGCGTCGGCCGCGTTGCCGGTTGCGGCGTCTGCGCCTGAGTCTGAAGGATGTCGACCAGCGCCGGATCGACCGGTTCCTGTGCCGCCACCGGCGACGCCATCAGCGCGGAACCGACGACCATTCGCGAAATCGGATTCCAACGCATGACCCTGCTCCATCGGAGACGGCGAGATTTGTATCCTCATCGGCAGATTCGGTCGTGCGGGTTGAATCGGATAGCCAGATAAACTGCACGCGGTCGGAAATGAGACGTTAACGGTTAGTCAATCCATTCCCGTTAGCCCGACGCGCTAGCGAGGGATTATTATCGTGTCTACGATGTCGTGCCTTCTCGCGGGTTCCCCTCGCTGGCGCGTTTTGAAGTGGCGCTAAACTGTCACCGATCTTCAAATGCAGCAGTTTCACGCACAAACACGCGCCCGGCGAGCGGCATTGCGTAAGCATGCCGTGGTAGCCTCACAGGCAACGCCGTGAAGGATTTCATTTAATGTATTTGTTTCCGTGAATTCCGTGTTTTCCGTGGTTAAATCCGGCCTTTTCTGCGTGCGGTTTTAAGAATGAAAGAGAACCACGGAATACACGGAAAACACGGAATCAGAAAAAGAGGTGTATTCCGGCTCCTGGCACAATCATTTGTTACATAAACCATAAGTTACAAGCGAAATAATCCTTCACGAAGTTGCCTCACCGGGTTCACACGGCACGCTTACGCGGTGCCGCTCGCCGGGTTTCGAGAATGAACATCGTCAAAGTGAGTGCCAGGGATTCAAATTGCGCAACTTCAAAACTGGCGCGTCGGGCGAACAAAACGGATCGAATCACTCCGCTCAAAGTATAAACTGCACGACCTCCAAAATCTGAAGAATCGTCGTGAAATCGTAGGCGGACGTGCGATTTGCGTATAAATTACTTTTCGTAATCGGATACATTTCTCACACCGAGGTTTTTACAATGCTCCGTCTCACCATCGTTTCCAGTCTTCTTTCGATTCTGACGTTGCTGACACTCGCGCCTCCGACATCTGCGCAGGTCGCGTATGCGACTGCCGAGGCCGCCTACAACGCCGGCGCGCATTTTATTAACGATGGCAACCTCGCTGCCGCGCGAGAGCCTCTGGAAGCCGCCCTGAAAATGGCCAAGACCGATGCTTACCGGCTGAAGGTCAACCGTACCTTGCTGATCCCATACCGGGAGTTGCAAGAGATCGAGCCGATGCAGACCGCAACCGAGTACATCCTGACGAACAGCGAGCAGCCGGCGGAACGGTCGCTTTCCCGACGGTCGTTGCTCGGGTTCATCCACAAGCGTGGGAAACTCGACGAGGCCCTTAAGGAGTACGTGGAACGAGCGAAGAAGACGCCCGAGGACTGGGCGTTGTTGTACCTGCTAACCGATGCCTACGCCTCATACAAACGCGACCCGGCGAAGAGCGTCGAATATGGCGAAATGCTGGCAGCGGTCGACAAGAAGCTCGGCAAGAAACAGGATCTGCCCGAACTGGCCTTGCTCGCACAGCAGTATGTCTTGGCCGAGAAGCCGAAGGAAGGGGCGACGCTGTTCGAGACGATCGCGCCGCTCGACGCGAAACTGGAAGCGTGGCACCTCAAGGAAGCCGCAGCCGCGTGGCTCAAGGCGGGCGACAAGATCAAAGCCATTGCTGCGGCCAAGAAGTCGATCGCAGCTGCCCCGGAAAAACGCGGCGTGCTTCTCACTTATTTCTGGCATCGCGGCGTGGCAGACGTCTTTCTCAACAGTGGCGAGCCAGCCTTGGCGATCCCGCAATACAAGCTGGCGATTGCGGTAGGCACGATCGATGGCTACATCAAAGACACGAAGCTCAAGCTGCTGGAGGCCGAAGACGCGGCGAAGAAGTGAAATCGGTCGCGTTTTTCACTCGCCGCTTCGCCACCATTCGTCGAACAGCGTTTTCCAGGTGGCTCGTTCGCGCGTCGGCGATACTAAGTATTTTCGTGCGGTGCAGGCTCGCGTTAGCGATTCGTAGAATGCGGCGTCGGTTTCGCTGCGCCGCAACAAATCGGCTAACGCCACGGCGTCGCCGACGTCGTAAAGTCCTGGGTAATCGTTCCCGAGAATTCCCGTTACCCCGGTCACGCGGGTCGAGAGGATCGGCACGCCACACGCGAGCGCTTCGGAAACGACGCTCGGGCCGCCTTCGCTTTTCGATGTGACGACGAGCAGCCGACAGCGTGCCATTGCGCGGATCGTTCGATGTCGCGGCAGTTCGCCGAACCAGCGGTAGCGCGGCACCGCACGCATCTGTTCGATCGCTTCCAAACGCATGTCCGGCGTCAAAATCCCGCCGATATGCTGGCCGCGAATCTTCGATTGTTCCGGCAACAATCGCAACGCCCGTGCCAGCAAGAACGGATCTTTCACATCGCGCAAGTGACCGATTACGCACACGTCGAATGTGCCTACGAGTGGCACCGGCAACAATCGCGGCGCGGCGAACGATTGCTCGATGACGCGGACTTTCGACCGTACATTTCTGGGAAGAATACTGGCCGTCGCGCTCTGAAGGGTAATGACTCGGTCGCTCAGTTCGAGGCACTTGCGAAAGACCGTCGGATCGCCCGCGACATCGGTGCCGGTAATCGCAATCGCGATGCGAAGTTGCGGGTGCATCGTGCGGTAGCGTGCGACGCTGGCGAACGACTTGACGGCATGGAGCGCGATGAGGGCATCGCAACGTTCGCGATCGTATTCGTTCAAAATGACGGTCGGATAACCGAGTTCGCGAAACAGCTTGGCCCAACGAATCGCCGTGATGCGATTGCCCAACCGCGACCGCGGTGGTGCCGGCGTAACGATTCAGATACGTGGCATCGTGCGATTCCTTCACCGCGAACACTCAGCGTTTGGCGAGCGAACTCATCACGGTGTCGAAGCCTTGGCGGACGTCTTCAAAGGTTTGCGGGCGTTCGTCGGGGTTCTTCGCGAGCATCCACTGGCAGAGGTCCGACGCCAGCATTGGCACTTCCGGGTTGGTGGCACTCGCCGATGGGGCGGCGGTGTTCATGTGTTGGAAGATCATCTGCATTCGGTTGCGGCCCTCGAACGGCAGCTTGCCCGTCAGCACTTCGTACAAAGTGACGCCGAGCGAATAAATGTCCGCACGCAGGTCGACCCAACTCGCATCGCGGGCTTGTTCCGGCGCGAGGTACGCGGCCGTTCCAGCGAGTTCCGGCCCGCTGTTGCCTTCGGCCAACTTGAGCACATCGGACTTGGCCAAGCCGAAGTCGATCAGTTTCGCAATGCCACTGGAACCGATGAGGATGTTATCCGGCTTAATATCGCGGTGGACGATCCCTGCACGCCAGACGGCACCGAGGCCATCGAGAATCTGCGACAGCGTGTACATCGCCCAATCGGGGGGAAGCGCCCCGCCCGAGCGGATGAGTTCGCCCATCGGGCGGCCTTCGATGAACTCGGTCACGAGGTACGGCCAGCGCGGGTCGAAGCCGAAGTCGATGAACCGTACGACTCGCGGGTGTTTCACGCGGGCCAGCGCCGTGGCTTCGGTCCGCATCTGCTTCATCGCGGCGTTGCGATCGTAGACGTTCGCCCAGTTGATGATTTTCATCGCCACGGGGCACTGCTTCGTATCGTCCCACGCGCGAAACACGTGGCACGATACGCCTTGGCCTAAGCGATCTTGCAGCACGTAGTCTGCGATGCGGTCGCCAGTTTCCGGGTTGACGATGTTCATTTGCGAGCCGATCGATGGCCGTGGACCGGTCGGCGGGAGGCCGGGGTCGTGCGGGTCGCGGGGCAGATTGATCACCGTTCGCGTGTCTTCGGTCTGCGCGGAGACCGTCCCCAACACATCGTCGTGGGGTGGGTTTGCGGCAGTCGATTTCGTCTGGGGAACGGCATCCATAGCATTCATTCGCAGGGCGATTCGCTCCCATTACGCAACAACTTGGATCGGGCGTTAACCGATGGAAACGTTCTATTCTACACGTTGGGCAGGCACCGCACGAACTAACTTCGGTGAGGTAAGTCAGTTAGATCGCTAAAGCCGTTTTACGCCCATCTCTCAGTAACTACTAGCAATATAGGCCGCATTTTCCGTGCCGCGTAGGCCAACCGCACGATCGCGACAGATTTCGCGAGTGGTGCATGGTTCTGCCTCAAAGTTGTTGCGTGGGCTGAGGTGATGCGTCGTGACAACGCCACTGCTGCGGGTCTTGGTCATGGCAACTAGTGGCTCTGGGGATCGATAGTAATCAGCGAGAGATGAACGTTGTCCAGATGATCGAAATCTCGATCCATCGTCATGAGTTGGTAGCCTGTGGATTTGGCAGTAGCCGCAATCCAAACATCGTTCTTGCCCATCTTGTGCCCGAGCAAACCGCTGAAATGATCGATCTCGGCATAATTCGCAATCCAGAACGCACGTATCGAGTAGCAATCGTGAGGACATCGATCAGCTCATTCTCGCAAGGGCTTCTTCGATTTGCTCGTCCGTTTCATCTCCGGGCCACTTGCCGAAGATGGCGTTGACGCCACCTTTCTCGTTTCGGGCGTGGCTCTTCGTGCCAACGGGTTGCGATGTGCGACCCGCAGGGATTTTGCCGAAGAACTCATCGGCTTTCGTTCCGAGTTCCACCTTGTCGGCGTCGATTCGTAACAGCCTACCGGATGGACGATAAATGGCTTTACCGAAGACGGATACGGGCTTATTCAGCAGACCTTGCAGATTGCAAATGTCATCCTCTTTCAGAATGCCCTGCGCTTCTTCACCATTTGGCATAATCAACGCGAAACGCTGCGTACTGGCTCGAATCCTGTCGAGCGTGCCGTACACTTTCACGCGTTTCGGGCCGGGTGTGGTCTCGTAAAAGGACGCCGCAGTAAGGATTGTCGAAGGATCGATGATGGCGTTCCTTCGGTGTGATTCGACTACCAGCGTTTCAAAAAGCGTTTCGCTAAACAGGGGACTCAATTCGAGAAACTTCTTCAGTAAGGGTCGATCGAAACGATCGCTATCGCGATTTTTTGAACCGAAATCAGTCAACAGATCGGCGAGTAACTCGAAGCCCGTATCGTTGGCATCGGGGCGGCTCGGCCATAACTCCCCTTGTGCATATTGCTGCGGAATGGCATCTCCGAAAACCGGAGCTTCAAAGTAGAGATTCGTCTCGTCGTCGCCATCGTGACCGACGAAACGAAAATCGAGCGCGGGCGCGAGCCAGTTCGGTTTCTTTCCGTGGCTGCGACCCCGAAAAATCATGTTTACTATGCGTGGAGCGAGATCGACAATCGCGTCGATCATACGAACGGCATGATGCGGGAGACGCTTGCCGAAATGTCGTTGGCTCGTCAGTCGAACCTTGCGAGTGACCACTACACGCCTCCTTTCTGCGAGATCGTACGACCTCGAACCGTTTCATTTTATCAGATCCAGAACCCTCATCATAAACGGAATGTTACCCACATCGACTCACAACCCGTACAGCGGCTCGAATTTCGCTTTCAGGTAGTTCACGAGCGGGGCCACTTTTAGCGATTCCCCGGTGATGCGCTGACACAGATCTTGCGACAGGTACCGCCGCCCGTTCGTGTGAATGTTTTTCACGAGCCAGTCTTTGAGCAACGTGAATTCGCCGCGGCGGAATGCGGCATCGAGGTCGTTACCGCCGAGATCGATGCGTGCGCGATCCATGAACTGCGCCGCGAACAGGTTGCCGAGCGTGTACGTGGGGAAGTAGCCCAGGCCGCCGAAACTCCAGTGAATGTCTTGCAGGCAACCTTCGCGGTCCGAGGGTGGCGTAAGGTCGAATAACGCTCGAAAACGCGCATTCCACGCCTCGGGCAGGTCGGCGACGGGCAGGTTCCCGGCGAGCATTTCGCACTCCAACTCGAACCGTAGCGCGATGTGCAAGTTGTACGTCGCTTCGTCGGCTTCGACGCGAATGAACGACGGTCGCACGTCGTTGATGGCGAAATGGAACGCCTCCGCAGTCACATCCGCCACGCTCGGGAACGTCTGTTTCAGCCGCGGAAAGAAGTGCGACCAGAACGGTTGCCCGCGCCCGACCTGGTTCTCCCAGAGCCGCGATTGCGATTCGTGAACACCCAGCGAGCAGTACGCGCCGGCGGGTGTACCGAACTGCGTTGCGGGCAGGTTTTGTTCGTATAAACCGTGCCCCGCTTCGTGCAGAACGCCGAAGAACGCCTCGTTGAAGAATCGTGGATTATACCGCGTGGTGATGCGGCAATCGCCGGGGCCGAAGCCCGAACAGAACGGGTGCGTCGTCTGATCCAAACGACCGGCGGCGAAGTCGAAACCGATCGCGCAAGCGGCACTTTCGGCGAAGATCCGCTGGCGATCGATCGGGAAATCGCGTTCGAGAATCGTGCGATCCGGTCGCTTGCCGGAGGAGGCAATTCCACGCAACAACGGCACCAGTTCGCGAGATAAATCGGCGAACAGTACCTTCAAATCGGCGGATCGCGCTCCCGGTTCGTACTCGTCGAGCAGCGCATCGTACGGATGGTCGGCGTACCCGACGGCCTGGGCTTCTTCGCGCTTCAGCGCCAAGATTTGCTCGAGCCAGGGGCGGAACAGCGCGAACTCGTTCTTGGCCCGCGCTTCGGTCCAGACTTCCTGCGCCTGCGTGGTAATGCGGGCGAGTTCCTCGATCAGCCTTGCGGGGATTTTCGTCGCGCGATCGTAACCGCGACGCAGTTCCCGCACGTTGGCCGCTTCGAGCGAATCGGGCGGTGTGGCCACTTCCGCAAGCCGTTCGCCGATTCGTGGGTCGGTCGATTTTTGATGCGCAATCGTTGCCAGGATCGCCATCTGATCGCCGCGAAAACTCGCCCCGCCGCGCGGCATGTATGTCTGCTGATCCCACTGAAGCACCGACGCGCACGAGTTCAGTAACGCCACATCTTTCGAGCGCTGCATCAGGTCCGCATAAGCATCGTCGTTCATTGGGAGTCCGTAATGGGTTCGCGGTTCGCACTCGAGCCTGTCATTATCCGCGGTGGCCGAACACCAAGCTCATCAGTTCGGAGCGCGTCATCGGGTTGGTTTTCACGAGGCCGCGCACAGCGCTCGTAATCGTCATCGCTTCGGGTTTGCGCACGCCGCGAATCGTCATGCACGAATGGCTCGCCTCGATAATGACACCGACGCCGCGCGGCTGCACTTCGTTCATAATCAGGTCGGCAATATCCTCGGTCATGCGTTCCTGAACTTGAGGCCGTTTCGCGATCACTTCGACCACCCGCGCCAGCTTGCTGAGGCCGACGACTTGGCCATCGGGCAGGTAGCCGATGTGCGCTTTCCCGGTGAACGGCAGCAAGTGGTGTTCGCAACACGACGCGAACTCGATGTCCTTCACCAGCACCATTTCGTCGTGCTTTTGCGTGAACAACTTTTGCAGGTGGATTGCCGGGTTCGTGTGCAGCCCGCTAAAAATCTCGGCGTACATGCGGGCGACGCGCGCCGGCGTTTCGATCAACCCTTCGCGGTCGGGATTCTCGCCGACCGCAATGAGAATTTCCCGCACCGCATTCTGAATGCGTGCCAGATCGACCGGCTGATACGCCCCCGCTTGAACGGTGGCGAGTTCGGCTAAAGTCGGTTCGTGCGGTGCGTGGGGAACGGGCAAAACAGTAGGCACGATAGCGCAGCCCGTGAGGTAACGGAGGCAGTGTTCGAGTATTGTAGGCAACGGGGAAGAACCGTCGTGGGACGATCAACGGACGATGTCAAATCGATGGAGATGCCCGTTGAAGTCAACGACCTCAACGTGATCTTTGGCTAACTGAAATCGTCCAGTAAAAAAGTCTTTGTCGCCTTTGGACCATTCGATTTCACCCGAAAGACTGACCCGCGCAATCTCCAACTCGCCATGCGACAAAAGGCAATCGTGTTCGTGGGAGTAGTAGACCCCAAAGCAGGTAAATTCATCCACTTTGGTCGACCATTCCAGATTGAGGTCGGGTAAAGACAGTGCACAAATCGCGTCGCCCACCGCAACGAAGCAACGTTGGCCAACTACCACTACAGAATGTTCGTGAATCCCCGTTGCCCCGCCTTCGCCGAGCAAGATGCAAGAGTGTTCGCGCTCATCCGGCTCGATGCAGATCACACCGTGTTTTGAAGATGGTCTGTAAACCCATTTGGTCAAATCGTATACGCGCGAATACACATGTGTGTTGTCAGCAGAACCGGGTGTGTAAGTGGGATCGTCGAATAGTCGAACTACCAATGACCCTGCGGTGATTTCCATTCCTGTGCTCGCTGTTTACTGGCACTGCCGAAGCAGATCCGCTTTGGCATCCGGCGTGCCAACGACGGCAATCCGAAACAATTTTGGCATGGGAGTGACGATTTCGCGCGCCAGTTTCAGGCCCACATAACGACCGCACTCTGCCAGTGCATTTCGCACACCGGCCGTGCGACACGATTCCCAAGCTAGACGAATCAAAGAGGAAATGAACGCTTCCTCTACTGATAGGAAAGCGTGACATTCCACCCGATCGGTTCCGGCTTCTGTGGCGAGCATGAGTACGCATGGCATTCCGTCAGCGATACATACCATCCGGCCCTCTTCATCGCGATTGGCCGTTAAGACCGCACGGAAATCCGCGATCATTTGGGTTGCAATCGCAGTGGGAATCGATGTTCGTTCGCGATATGTTGCCATCGCGCACGGGTGCAGTTGCTGACAAATCATTTCGGTCGCAGCCACGACGGACAAGATGTGATCCGCCCCGCTGAGGGTTATACACACTTCGGGACTGAAAGAGGGCTTGAGGAGTACGCGGAGCGTCGGCGATGACAATCCTGGCTCGTCGAATCCACCCATTCCCAGGGACTGGCAGATCGCATTCGGCGTGTATTGTTCGTGTGTCATAGTTGGTGTGTCCATTCGCGGTAATGCAGTCTCGTCGTTCGCAGGTTTCTATTTGTCGATCTCCCAACGGATCTGACAACCTAACTCCTGAAAATACTCTTCCAGTGCGACCCGCGATTCCACCCAATCATCGAACACGCCATCGGGGCCGAGTCCGCCAGAACCCGGCCACCATTTGAGGACGAAGTAGCCGCCGGAGTCTGCGGTGTCATCGAGAATCTGGATGCGCAAGTCTGGGTGCCAACCGTTCTCGACTACACCAACGACGCCAATCTCGATCAATGGTTTTCCCCTTTTCCGAAAGGTGGGAAAAGGCTGATGACGACAATAACCACTAACCCGATCATTCCCACATATTGTGTCGTCTTGCGAGCGAACATAACGTCGCGCCTTTCGTCTTGCAAACAACTCGCTTTTCACTGCTCGAACGATCGAATCGCGTGACATATTCCAGGCTGTGCGTAGTGTACCCGGATCCTCGCTATCTTCAAAAGCAAATTCGCACGTCGAAAATGAGTGCATTTCCGTTGCCTTCTACAATATCTGCAATTGCGAACCTTCCTCCACGAGACGACTCCGTGTGGCACCGCGTATTCGGTTTGTCGGCAACGCCCGTTTCCCCCGTGGCGCTCGTCGAACACCTCACCGCGAAGTTGCTGGTCGTCGTACCGCACTTTCGCGGCGACGACCTCGGCTGGACTTCCGGCGAACTGCACCTGCCCGGCAACGGCACGCCGCTCTTGCTCGAACGCTACCTCACCGAAGAAGACGAATTGCGGAAGGATCTGAACGCCTTTGCGGCCGAACTCGAGACGATGAACTACAGCCCAAATTTTGCCGCCATGATGGAGCGCGTCATCCAGACGAAGCAAATGATCACGCTGCGAAAGCCGTACGACCACGCCGACGAAGTGAACCTGGATGCCACGGTTCTGGCCGTCTGCCGGTACTTTGCGGCGAACTGCGAAGGCGTCTATCAGATCGACGGCCAAGGCTGGTTTGCCGCCGACGGCACGGTCATCGTGCAAGAATACTGAGTTGTCCGCGAATGCCCTGATACTGTTACGCCCTCGTATCGCCCGGTGAATCATGGACTGGAATTTAACCGATCTGACGAAAATCCTCGCACTGTCCGGGGCGGTGTTCGCCGTATTGCGGGTCGTCGTCGGCAAGCCACTCATCACGAAGGTCGTGAACCCACATCGACCGACCTGGTTGTTCGCCGCCTTCGGCTTCCTAACCGGCGCGTTCGGGTTGTTACGCACCGAAGCGCATTCTTCGAGCGCGATGGCGATCCTCTCGCCGCTGAAGACGCTCGTCACCGAAGAACGCGCCCCCGGCCCCGTGATGATCGCCGCCGTGGCGATGTTCAACGCGCTCGTCATCCTCGGCGTGTTGGTCTATTGCGTCTGGCGGTTGCCGCGCGATCCATCGACGTTTCGCCGTGCGAAAGACCAAGCGAAAGTGGTGCGATATTACACGAATCTACCGGGCGGCTTAGACTTCGCCACGCTGATTCGCCTGAGTAAAAAGGACGGCGCACATGCGGTGTACCTCGCCTCCGGCGTCAACGTCAACGAGATTCAAAAACGGCTCGACGAACTCGTGCCGTTCCGCACGGCGGAGTCGCAAATCGCATGGTGGACATCGCTCGCCCTGGACATGCACACGGAAATGGATCGCATGAACGCGATCCTCGGCAAAGGCGGCCAGGGCATCAATCGCCGCGTGCTATTCGACGTGCAATTCGGCGGCTACTTGTTTCAATATCTGCGCCCACCCGAAGTCGGCGAAGACTACCTGTTCGCCTTCGGCGCGACGCTCGTGCAAGCCGAAGTCAACACCCGCCGCTTCGAGGAACACTTCGAGTTAATGATCGCCGCACTGAGGAACATCAAGGCCGGCATGGAGAAAGTGTGAGGATATAAAAGCCAAGTTGCAGACCGTGTCTGAACCATGCGAGTCGGGCTAACTCGCCTCCACCTCATTCGCAATCGTTTTGCTCGAATTCAGCATGAAACCGAGGGCGGAAGCACATGCGAACACGGCGGCGCAGACGAAGAAGGCCGCGTCCCAGCCGAAGTGGATCTTTATTTCCGTCAACAAGCTCGGTGAAAGCGCCGCACCGAGGTTGCCCCACATGTTGCCCCAGCCGAGTGCGGCACCGACGTTCTTGCCGCCGACGTCTTGTGCGAATGCCCACGTCGAGGGATTGCTGATATCGACGAACAACGCCATCGCACCGAGTGCCATCACCGCGTGCCACGGGTCGATGACGTTCGGCACCACCATGCAACAGAGGCTACAGCAGATGAGTGCAACCCCAATCGGCCCCGAACGCCCCCAACGCGGACCGTATTTGCGGAAGGCGTAATCGGTGATGATCCCCCCCGCGATCATGCCGACGCAGCCGGTCAATAGGGCGGACGATTGCATCTGCCCGATTTTGGCGTCCTCGACTGCGAACACTTCTTTCAAATACGAGGGCATGAGTGTGACGAGCGTCACCCAGCCAATGTTCGTGCCGAATTGCACCCCGCCGAATAACCACATGTTTCGGCTTCTCGCGAGTTGTCCGACTTGAGAAGCGAACGAGCGTTCGACAATTTTTTCCTTTACGACCGAATCGGGCCGATCCGTTACGACGTACCAGAATATCGCGGCGACGACGATCCCACACAGGCCGTAGAAGAGGAAGACGCCACGCCAGTTGACTCCCGATGGCGTGCCGATTGCGGAGGCACCGAGCAACACCGAACCGACGAGAATCGTAGACAAAGACACAGTCAAAAACGGTGCGATGGTGGCACCGATCCGACCGCCGAGCGCGACCACGCTGCTGAACCGCCCGCGTTCGCTCGGTGCCGCCCACGAACGCACCAGCCCCGCCGCCGCCGGATATGCTCCCGCTTCGGAAACCCCGAGCAACAGCCGCACGACCAACAAGCTGATGAACCCTTCGACGAAGCCCGTCAGTGCGGTGACGATCGACCAGCCGAGGATGCACAACGCGAGGACTTTGCGTTGGCCGAAGCGATCCGCGAGTGTGCCGACGGGCACCTGGAAAATCGCATACGTGAGGAAGAACGCGCCGAGCATCATGCCCTTTTCGCGATCCGATAATTGCAGGTCGGCCTGGATCGAAACGGCGAGCGTGGAGATGCAAACGCGATCGATGTACATCCAGAGCGCGGCCACGAACGTGACACCGAGAATGGCGAAACGTCGCGGCGAAGGTTGCGGAATCATCGGCGGTCCCATCGAAGTTAAGCGGGTAGGCTTTCGGCGAAGTAGCGAATCCAGTTTCCGTGCATGATGCCCGCGATGTCGGCGGCGGAGTAGCCGCGTTTTTCCAGCATCGCCGGGATTTTTTGCAGGTCGGCAATCGTGTTGAGGTCGGCGGGTGTCTGATCGTAACCGAAACCGCCGTCGAGATCGCTACCAATCCCGATCTGTTTCGCATTTCCGGCGAGTTGGCACATGTGATCGATGTTGTCGACGGCCCGCTCGATCGTGACGATCGGCTTCGTGACGCAGCGAACCCATCCTTCTTGCAGCATGATTGCATCGAATGAGATGCCGACGACGCCACCGCGTGCGAACACCGATTTCAACTGTTCGTCGCTGAACTGACGCTGCCAGTTGCAGAACTTTCTCGCGTTCTGGTGGCTCGCGAGGATCTTCCCGCCGAAGCGATCCGCCACTTGCCAGAACGCATTGTCGGAAAGGTGCGTCATGTCGAGAATGATGCCGAGTTCTTCGATGTTTTTCAACAGCGGCAGGGCATCGATCGCCAGCCCGACTTCGCAGCGCGTGCCGCCGCCGTAGCGGTTTGCACCGTAGTGCGTGATGCCGATCGCACGCAGGCCGTTGTCGAACCACTCGCGGATATTCTCCGGGTCGAGGACCGCATCGGCGCACTCCATACTCAGCACGAAACCGAACGGCACATCGGCACCGCTCAGTGCCGCATCGGCGTGCGTGCGGAACGCTTCGCGATTCCGCAGCATTTTCACGTAGCCGCTCTTTTCCATCGCACGGTAGTACGCCAGGTGCGCGTGTGCCATCGCGTAACAGGCTTCGGGCGAAGTCATTCCGAGCGGGTGATTGATTTGTTGTTCGAGCCGCGCAATCAACGTCGCCACGCCGATTTTCACTTCGGCCCGCTTCAGTTCGGGGAACGACGTCGTGTTCGTCTGCCGACCGGGATCGGTCAAACCGAGGAGCCGTTCCTGCACGCGGATGTCGGCAACGGCCATGCGCATGTCGCGGTTCCAGTCGACGCCATTCATCGCGAGATCGAGGTGAGCATCGAATATCAGCACGGTATTCTCCTAAGTGAAATGGTTGGGCGGGACGACGCATTTTCGGCTAATGATACGGCGAGGTCAAGCGATGGGCGGACCGCAGGATTTTAGAGGCACTCGCCGCTACCAAGGAGGAAATCTGGCGAAGCGGAAATTTGGCTAGCTTTACGCACTAAGGTTGTTACTATCAATAGATACCTGCCTGCTCGCCGCGAACGGCGTCTGCTTCGGATTACTTGCCTCGGTTGGAGCATCGTCGATGATGACCCTCCGGTTTGTCATACCCGCTTTCTTAGTCTTGTTGTCGCTTCGTTCTCAGGCAGCGGAGCTACTGCCAGCGAATCTGCCGATCCCGCAAGTCATCGACATGCTCGTCGATGCGAAACTCCTCGAAGAAAACGTCACACCCGCGCCGCAAGCCGACGATCTCACGATCGTTCGTCGCCTCACGCTCGACTTAGTGGGCCGCATTCCGACGGTCGGCGAAAGCGATGCGTATCTCGCGTCGAAAGACGCGGACAAGCGCACGAAGCTCGTTGATCGGCTGATTGCTTCGCCCGCATTTGTCCGGTACCAAGCGATTTTGTTCGATGTGATGCTGAGCGAACGGCCCGGTTCGGGCGGCAAGAACGGCAGCCTCCGCGATTACCTGTTCGTGGCGATGAAAGAGAACCGCGCCTGGGACCGCATGTTCCGCGAAATGATGCTCCCCGACGAAGCGATGAAAGGTTCGACCGAGTTCCTTCGCCCACGCCTGACCGATGCCGACAAACTGACAAATGAAGTCAGCGTTTCGTTCTTTGGAGTGAACGTGAGTTGTGCGCAGTGTCACGATCACCCGCTGGTGAAGGACTGGACGCAGGACCATTTTTTCGGGATGAAATCGTTCCTGACGCGGACGTACGACGCGAGCGGCTTCATCGCCGAACGCGATTCGGGCGTGGTGAAGTTCAAGCCGACGAAAGGCCCCGAACGCGCCGCAAAGTTGATGTTCCTAACGGGTGCGGTCGTCGAGACGGATACACTCCGCGAGCCGAATAAGGACGAACAAAAACGCGAGAAGGAAGCGACCGAGAAAGCGAAATCGGCGAAGCTGGCCCCCGGCGTGCCCGCGTTCAGTGCGCGTGCGAAACTCGTGCAGACCGCACTGCAACCGAAAGAGTCCGAGTTCTTCGCGAAGTCGATCGTCAATCGCCTGTGGCACCGGCTGTTCGGCCTCGGGATGGTGATGCCACTCGATCAGATGCACTCGGAGAATCCGCCGTCGCACCCCGAATTGCTCGACTGGCTGGCCCGCGATATGGCCGCGCACAAGTACGACTTGCAGCGGCTCATTCGCGGCATCGCGATCAGCAAAGCGTATTCGCGAAGCAGCCAGTACCCGAGCGAAACGCACCCCGATGTGCGCACGTTCGCCGTCGCACGGTTGCGGCCACTGACGCCACAGCAACTCGGCACGTCGTTGAAAATCGCCACGACCGACCCGAAAACGTACGACGCACTGAAACCGCAAGAATTCGAGCAGCGAATCGAGCAAGCGGAATCGGCGGGGCGTGGCATCGCCGCAATGATCGCGCAACCGACGGACACCTTCCAGATCGGCGTCTCCGAAGCGCTCTTCTTCAGCAACGGCGAGCGAGTGATGAAAGAACTCCTCACCGATGGCGGTGGCAGTCTGCTCGGTCGTGCGAAACTCGAAAAGACACCGGCGGAAACGGTGAAGCTGTTCATCCATACCGCACTCGGCCGACCGGCCACCGACGACGAAATTCGCACGCTAACCGGATATTTAACATCGCGAAACGACCGTGCGCCCGAGGCCCAACGGCAGGTGTTGTGGGCGCTCGCGACTTGCCCCGAATTCCGCTTCAACCACTAACCGAGACGCACGAACCATGAACAATCTCTACGACCATGCGGCTCCCGACCGGCGCAAGTTTCTCGCCACATCGGCGGCACTCGGTGCGATGGCGTGCGCGGATATGTCCGGCGTCAACGTGCTGTCTTCGCCAGCGATTGCCTCCGAGTTGAAGAAGAAACAGAAGCGGGTGATCTTGTTCTGGCTCGCGGGTGGTGCCAGCCAACTCGAAACGTGGGATCCGAAACCGGGTGCCAGTACGGGTGGCCCGTTCCGCGCGATCTCGACCGATGTGCCCGGCATTCAGATTTCCGAACTGATGCCCGAGATGGCGAAGCGGATGAAGAACACTTGCTTGATTCGCGGCCTCAACACCCGCAACGGCGATCACGGCAGCGGCGCGAAATTGATGATGCGCGGCCGCAAGGACGAAGCGAGCCTGAAGTTCCCCGACCTCGGTGCGGTCGTGGCCCGCGAGATGGGGCGTGCCGATAGCAAAGTCCCCGACTACGTGACGTTCTACACGCAGACCGAAGGCCGAAGTTTCGCCCCCGGCGATTCGGGCTTCCTCGGTGCCCGCTTCGCGCCGATGGAACTGACGACGAACAACTTCCCCGAATTCGTCCGCAAGCTCGACGGCATCAACGACCTCGACCACGTTCAACGTGCGGAACTTCGCGATTTGCTCGGCAAGCAGTTCATGAAGGGCCGCCAGTCCGAAGTGATGGGCAGCCACAACGAAGCGTACGAGCGGGTTCGCGGCATCATGGCGAGCGAAAAGCTGTTCGATATTTCGCAGGAGCCGATGAAGGTTCGCGAAAAGTACGGCCACACGCAGTTCGGCGAACAAGCGATGATCGCGCGGCGACTCGTCGAAGCCGGCGTGCCGTTCGTTCGCGTCGCCCGCGCCTGGTGGGATAGCCACGGGCAGAACTTCGAGACGCACCAGGAGATGGTGCCCGAACTCGATCACGTCATGGCGACGCTGATCGACGACCTGAAAGATCGCGGCTTGCTCGACGACGTGATGATTATCACGCTCGCCGAGTTCGGGCGAACGCCGTCGATCAACTCGAGTTTGGGCCGCGATCACTTCGCGGCGGCGTGGAGTAGTTCGATCACCGGGTGTGGCATCAAGGGCGGCTCGGTGTACGGCAAGACCGACGCGCTCGGCAACAAAGTCATCGCCGAAGAAGTGAACGCCGGTTCGTTGTTCGCCACAATCTACAGCGCGCTCGGCATCAAGCACGACAAAGATTACCACGTCGGCTCGCGGCCCGTACCGCTCGTCGAACCGGGCATCGAGCCAATCGAAGCCGTGTTGGCATGAGGGAGACGCTCGACGACCTGATGCGATACGACGGCAACGCGGAACTTATCGGAGGAAAGATTGTCAAAGGTGCGTGTTCCGGACATCGTCCAAGTCGCGTCGCGGGGCGCATCTTCCGCCGTCTGGCCGACTACGCCGACGCGACGGGGCACGGGGTTGCTCTTACCGCCAACGCCGGGTTCGCAGTCCCTGAATTGTCCACTGGCAGGGAGTCGTTCTCGCCCGATGCGGCGTACTACACCGGCCCGCTACCCGCCAACCGAATGCGATTCGTGCCTGGCCCGCCAGACTTTGCGGTCGAAGTTCGCAGCGAGAACGATTACGGTCCCGCCGCCGATGCCGACATCGCCGCAAAACGCGCCGAATATTTTGAGGCGGGCACGCTCGTCGTGTGGGACGTCGATCCGATTGCCGGTGTCGTCCGTCGGTATCGGGCCGATAGCGAAGTTCCGATGACGTTCCGAGCCGGCTCCGAAGCCGACGCCGAACCCGCCGTCCCCGGTTGGCGACTTTCGATCGACTGGCTAATGGCGTAAACATCCCTCCAAATATTGGCATCACCATGAAAACACCGAATGCCGAATCGCTGAAGCTCGTCAAGGAATATTCGCGGCCCGTGATCACGTTTGCCGTGATTCGCGTGCCCGGTTCGGATCGCGTCTTCCTCGGCGCGTCGGACTTCAAAGTGAGCGAAGCGGACTTGATGGCGGCGAAGTTTGAGCCGAAAGATTTGTACGCGCACGGCAGTTACGTCACGGGCGTGACACTGGCCGGGAAGACGCTCGTTTCTGGCGGGTACGATGGCAAACTGACGTGGTGGGACACCGACAAAAAAGCTGTCATCCGCACGCACGATGCCCACGCGAAGTGGATTCGCAAAGTCATCGCGTCGCCGAACGGGAAGGTCGTCGCGAGCATCGCAGACGACATGGTTTGCAAGCTCTGGGATGCCACGACGGGTACGTTGATTCGCGAATTGCGCGGCCATGCCGAGAAGACGCCGAACAACTACGTTTCGATGCTGTACGCCGTTGCGTTCTCTCCGGATGGTTCGCTGATCGCGACGGGCGACAAAGTCGGCCACGTCGTCGTGTGGGATGCGAACACCGGCAAGGAACTTGCCGCGGTCGAGGCACCGATTATGTACACGTGGGACAAAGCGCAGCGACTGCACTCGATCGGCGGCGTACGCTCGGTGGCGTTCTCGCCCGACAACGCCATCCTCGCGGTCGGCGGCACGGGGAAGATCGGCAACATCGATCACCTCGAAGCGAAGGCTCGCGTCGAACTCTTCGACTGGAAGACGAAGAAGCCACTCGCCGAGATCGTCGCGGATAAGTCGCAAGGGCTGGTAAACAAGCTCGCATTTGCACCCGATGGTTCGTGGCTACTCGGTGCGGGCGGCGCGGGCGAAGGGTTCCTGATCGCGATCGATGTCGCGGGGAAGAAAGTCATCAAGCAAGAAAAAGTGCCGATGCACGTTCACGATTTCGCAGTCACCGACGCCTTCGATTCGATCGTCGCCGTCGGCCACAACAAGATCGTTACCTACAAGCTCGGTTAGACATGCGAAAGATTTTGATACTACTCGTACTCCTTGGCCTGCCGTCGCTTTCGCATGCGCGCGAGCCGACGTTCGAGCGCGACATTCAACCGATCCTCACGCGGTACGGTTGCAATGCGGGGGCGTGTCACGGTAAGGCACGCGGGCAGAACGGCTTCTCGCTTTCGCTACTTGCTTACGACCCCGATGCGGACTTCGCGGCCATCACCGAGGAAGCCCGCGGTCGGCGGTTGTTCCCCGCGAACCCCGAGTTCAGTTTGCTGTTGCGCAAAGCGAGCGGCGAAGTCCCGCACGGCGGCGGCAAGAAGTTACCGAAGGACGACCCGAACTACGCGACGCTGAAACAGTGGATCGCATCGGGTACGCCACGTACGCCGAAAACCGCCGCGAAGCTCGTCGGCATCGCGGTCAATCCGCGCGAAAAGATCATGACTTTCGGCACGACGGTTCCACTGCAAATTACCGCCAACTACTCCGATGGCAGTACCGAAGATGTGACGCGGATGTCGCAGTTTCAATCGAACGACAGCACCTATGCCGCCGTCGATGCGTTCGGGAAAATCGTCGCGGGGCCGCTACCCGGCGAGGCGGCGGTGATGGCGCGGTTCCAGAATACCTTCGCCGTTTGCAACATCCTGATCCCGCTCCCTGGCACCGTCGATGCGAAATATTACGAGACGCTTCCGCGCAAGAACTTCATCGATGGCCACGTCTGGAACAAGCTCAAACAACTCGCGATCACGCCATCCGACCCGTGCCCCGATGCGACGTTTCACCGCCGCGCGTTTCTGGACGTCATCGGCCGATTACCGACGCCGACCGAGACGACCGCCTTCCTGAAGGATACCGACCCGAAGAAGCGCGACACGCTGATCGATCGTCTCCTCGAACGTCCGGAGTACGGCGATTTTTGGGCGAACAAATGGGCGGACTTGTTGCGGCCGAACCCGTATCACGCGGGCATCAAGGCGACGTTCAACTACGATTCCTGGATCCGCGAATCGTTCCGCAAGAACAAGCCGTACGACCAGTTCGTTCGCGAGATACTCACCGCACAAGGCAGTTCGTTCCGTAACGGGGCCGTCGTGTTTTATCGCAATCGTCGCCAACCCGACGAACTGACGACGATGGCGAGCCAGCTGTTCCTCGGCATTCGGCTCGACTGTGCGAAGTGCCACCACCACCCGTTCGAGGTCTACTCGCAAGACGACTTTTACAGCTTCGCGGCGTTTTTCGCCCGCCTCGGCCACACCGGACAAGGCATCTCGGCACCGATCTCTGGCGGCGAGGAAACCTTCTACGTCAAACCCACCGGCACGGTCAAGCACCCGCTCACTGACAAAGCAATGTCACCGCGCCCGTTGCTCGGCCAAGACCTCGTGATTCCACCCGAAGACGACCCGCGCGTCGTGCTCGCAAAGTGGGTCACTGCGCCAGAGAATCCGACGTTCGCGAAGGTGATCGCCAACCGCGTTTGGGCGGACCTGATGGGCCGCGGCATCGTCGATCCCGTCGACGACCTGCGTGCCACGAACCCGCCGACGAACGGCCCACTCCTCGACGAACTCGCGGCCGACTTCCGCAAGGGTGGCTGCAATATGAAATCGCTCATCCGCCGAATCGCGACCAGCCACGCATACGGTTTGAACTCCACGCCACGGGATCGCAACATCGGCGATATCCGCAACTATTCGCGGCACTATCGGCAACGACTCCGTGCGGAAGTGCTGCTCGATGCCGTCACGGACATTACGGGCGTGAACGAGAAATTCGAGGCGATGTCGCCCGGATCGCGCGCGATGGAATCGTGGACGGTCCGCTTCGACTCGAAGTTTCTCGACAGTTTCGGCCGGCCCGATCCGAACCAGGATCCACCGTGCGAACGCAGCTCGGAAACAACGGTGGTGCAGGCGTTGCACTTGATGAATTCGCCGAACATCCAACGTAAAATTACCGACGATAACGGTAATGCGGCAATACTCGCGAAGAGCGATAAAACGCCCGCTGCGATCGTGCGCGAGATTTATTTGCTGATCTATTGCCGCGAACCGAGTGTCGAAGAGACGGCGAAGTGCGTGGCGCGATTCGAAAAGAAAAACGCGATCCGACGCGAGGCGACCGAAGACCTGATGTGGGCGTTATTGAACACACCCGAATTCGCATTCAACGATTGATGGAAGGGGACGAACGTGAACACGAACTGCCTGGGCGTTACGCGCCGCGACTGCTTGCAACTCGGCCTCACAACCTTGCTCGGTGGCGGGTTAGCCACTGCCATGCGGGCGTCGTCCGGACCGAACAAGATCGCGCCGAAGGCGAAGTCTTGCATCCTCATCTGGATGGATGGCGGGCCGACGCACTACGAAACCTTCGACCCGAAGCCCGATGCGCCTTCGGAGTATCGCGGCGACTTCAAAGCGATCTCCACGAAGACGAACGGGATGATGATCTCCGAGCACATGAAGCGGCTCGCGGCGATCTCCGATAAGCTCGCGATCGTGCGTTCGATCCGCCACGATCAAGGCAACCACGGCGCGGGCAACCACTACATGATGACGGGCGCGCCGCCGCGAATCCCCGTCGGTTGCGGTGCGTTCGTCAGCTTCCACCCGAGCATGGGTTCGGTGACGGCGGCCGAGGTTGGTGCCCCCGCCGGGCTGCCCGCATACTTCAGCTTCCCGAGCATGACGCGGTCGGGCGGGCCGAACTTCCTCGGTGCGAAGTACGCGCCGTTCGTCGTCGAAGAGAACCCGAACCAAGCGAACTTCCGCGTTCGCGATGTTGCATTGCCGAGCGGCCTGACCGCGGGCCGGTTCGCCGACCGTAGCGACGTCCGCGTCGAGGTCGACCGCTTCCGCCGCTTCCTCGATAAAACCTCCGGCGACCCTGCCGTCGCGCTCGACGAACACTACCAGCAAGCCGCCGAGTTGATGAAATCGAAAGAAGCGCAGGCGGCATTTAGTATCGGTCGCGAACCGGAGAAAGTGCGAGAGGCCTATACCCGAACGGCGTTCGGACAACGCGCATTACTCGCACGCCGATTGGTCGAAGCCGGCGTGCCGTTCATCACGCTGAACGACGGCGGCTGGGACCACCACACGAAGCTGTTCGATGCATTGAAAACGCGACTGCCCTCGTGGGACCAAGTCGTGTCCGCACTCATCTCCGACCTCGATCAGCGCGGGTTACTCGATACGACGCTCGTTATCGCGCTCGGTGAATTCGGTCGCGCCCCGCAGATCAACAAGGACGCCGGTCGCGATCACTGGGCAAACGCGATGAGCGTGCTGTTTGCGGGCGGTGGCACACCGGGCGGGCAGGTCATCGGGGCGACCGACAAGAAGGGGTTTGCCGCGATCGAGCGTGTACTTTCGCCGGAAAACTTCGCATCGACGATCTACACGAAGCTCGGCATCGACCCGAACAAACTTCTCTACGCGCCGAACGGCCGGCCATCGCACATCGTCAGCGACCCGATGCCAATCAAAGAACTGATGGGCTGAAATTGACAATCCGCCGCCGAGGTGACATACCGATGACACGATGCGTTTTCCTCTGCGGTTGGTTGCTCGCCTGGTCGGCGGCGTCGGCATACGCGGCCCCAATCGCCACGCACCTTTTTCCCACGGGCGGACCGCGCGGGCAATCGGTCGAAGTGACAGTGTTCGGTGGATTCGATGCATGGCCGGTGAAGGTGTGGAGCAGCGACAAGTCGATTACCGGCATCGCCGGGAAGACGAAAGGCCAGTTTGCGATCGGCATCGCCGCCGATGCGTTGCCCGGTATTTACTGGCTCCGGTTTTACGATGACACCGGCGCGAGTGCGTTACGGCCCTTCGCAGTCAGCACGTTTCCCGAGTGTCGCGAAGTCGAACCGAACGATGATGTCGCGCACGCGCAGCCAATCGCGCTGCCGAACCTCGTCAACGGGCAACTACAAAAGAACGGCGATGTCGATCTGTTTGCGGTGACGCTGAAGAAGGGCCAAACGCTGGTGGCGGCGCTCGATGCGCACTTCCCGTTTCGCTCGCCGATGGATGCCGTGCTACAAATTGTCTCGAAGTCGGGCTTCGTGTTGGAGCAAAATCACGACCATCGCGGTCTCGATCCGCTGATCGCTTTCACCGCGCCGGACGATGGCACGTACTACGTGCGGCTATTCGCGTTCCCATCATCGCCCGATAGCAGCATCCATTTCGCAGGCGGCGTCAATTACGTCTACCGGTTGACACTCACGACCGAAGCCTACGCCGATTTCGCGTTTCCGCTCGCGGTCAATCGCGAGAAGCCAGGGTCGGTTTCCGTCGTCGGCTGGAACGTGCCGAAGGCCGCGCTGGCGGTCGTTCCCATAGTAACAAATGACGATGTCTGGCAAAACGTGCTGACGCCACTCGCGCGAAATCCATTACGCATCCGCCGCGAATCGCACGCGGTGATCGAAGCGCCGAAGGCCGAAACACCGATCCCGCCGCCGTTCAGCGCATCGGGCGTGATTAGCGAAGCAGGCCAATCGGCGAAGTACCGCATCCTCGCGAAAAAAGGCACGACGCTTCAGATCACCGCGCACGGCCCGAGCCTCGGCTTAGCCATCACCCCCGCATTGCGATTGCTCGATCCCGCGGGCAAAGTGGTACAGAATGCGCAGCCCGATAATCCTAGCAACGACGTCACGCTCAAATTTGGCGTGCCCGCTGATGGCGCGTACACCTTGGAAGTCCGCGACCTACACGGTTCCGCCAGCCCCCGCCACGCCTTTTTATTAAGGGTGTTAGTCGAACAACCGGACTTCCAACTGAGTCTCGCGGGGGATCGCTTCGCACTCGTTCCCGGCAAGCCGACCGAGATCCCAATCACCGCCGTGAAGGCTGGTGGCTTCGCGGGTGACATCGAGGTGTCAGCCATTGGTTTGCCAGTCGATGTCAAAGTCGACGTCGTACCATCCGATGGAAAGAAGCCGATCGTCTTGCGGCTGACGACCGAGAAAGCGGGCGCTTCCGTGCCGTTCAAACTCGTCGGCCGCTCGAAGGACGGCAAAATCACTAACCGAATCGCCGAGTTCAAAATGCCCGATTTTGAAACGCCAACAACTGACATCTGGCTGACAGTATCTCCATCGGCAATGGCAGCAGTCGCGCCGCCGAAAAAGAAAAAGTAACTTCACCCCGCCGATTGCGTCAACCGTAAGCCGATCGGCAGCGAGTCGCCGAACATCTGCGATTGCTCGTCGCCGCCGGTTTGCACGACGTGTTCCACCATTCGCAACCAGTTCTCCGGTACATGGACCGTCCGCAATCTCGAAGCGACACGCTCGCGATGATCTTCGCTGACCTCGATTGCGCGCACGCCACTTCGCCGCGCCAGTTGCGCCAAGCAGAACGCCCAGCCCGATTTTTCGCTCTCGTTCGTCGGCGTGAAATCGACGAGCCGTTCGAGCCACGTTTCGATTGTCGATGGGTGAACGATCGCGTTGAGCGGTCCGTAAAGTGGCACGCGAGCACCGAGCCGCGTCAGCGACCAAAACGCGAACGTCGGTACCGGCGTTCGTGCGATATGCCGTAGCAGTTCATTCCCAAGGTTCTCTTTCGTTTTCGCATCGAGCCGTTCGAGGCTCGCCGCCGTGCGCCACATCTCAGCGAGTTCGTTGACGCTCGGCCGGTTGATCGCTTTGCCCTTCGCGGGCAGCAGAATCGGCTTCAGTTTCGCAAACAGCGCGAGTTGCAGTGCCGTGTTCAACCCGCCTGCCATGCGACGCCACATGATCCAGTAATCCGCGCCGCCATCCGCAACCGTGACGGTTTTTTCACCGACGCCCGGTGCCGTCGCGACCAGGAGTTTCCACACGGCCTCGACGCGGTATCGGTCGAGCGGATCGCCGAACCCCGGACGCAGGCAGTAGCCGGTGAGATTGTACCAACGTGCGAGGTACGCGGGGCCGCGCGTACGCTGTTCGGACACCTCGCTGAGGAAGTCCCACATCCGTCGGCACAGTCCCGTCGGCCACTCGGATCGCGTCAATTCGAGGCCCGTTTCGATGCGCTTCGGCAGTTCTTGCGGCGTGACTGTCAATGCGGTGTCACCACCCACGAACGCCGCCTGAATCGCATCGCGCGCCGCTTGGACTTTCTCTTCGGGCCAGACATCGATCGGTGCGGCCGTAGCCTCTTTGGCATCGCCTCGCTGTTCGGGAATCAAATCCCGCACGTTAAATTCGAGCTTCCAGCGGTTGCCTTCCCGCGACACGCACGACAATTCTAGCGTGCCGATCTCGGTGCATTTTGCCGCGAGCGTGACCGGGATTTGTTTCGTGCCGCTGCGTTTGCCGCCGCGTAAGATCGTGTGCAACGGCGGTAACGGCAACAATTGGTCGGGCGAAACTTGAATCAAATCGCCCGCCGCATCGTCGCCGCGCACGGTCGAGGTATACAGCGGAAACAGCACGGGGCGGCCGAGTGCCAACTCCAACTCGGGCTTCGGCAACGAGATTTCTTCGCCTTCTTGCATCCGTCGCGGCACCACGCAAAGTACGGATCGCAGCTCCGGATTCGCACTCGCTTCCGTCGTCTCAATGCCGATGTAGTACGAGCGCGGCGTGCCCCCGCCGATGCGTTGTCCGCCCGTTTGCTTCAACCACGCGAAGTACGCCGCCCCCCACGCGACCGCCAGATCGAGCGACGGACTCGTCAGCACGAGCGGGTGCCAATCGTCGCCGAACCACGGCCGCATCACGTCGATCAATCGCTCTTGCAGTACCGGCGGTTGGAACACGCCACCGTTGAAAAGGATCGCATCGATCGCGTCGGGTGTCGTGCGATGTTGCCGTAAGAATGCGGCGAGGTGCTTCGTGATTGCGGGGTCGGCCACGTACGGCAGGCCCATTTCCTGAAGCCCCGCACGCGCGACGCGCGACGGCTCCGCATCGCGGGACACGGTCGGGAAGAAGCCATCGAAAAGTACGCATCGCACGTCGGCCTGCGAGATCGGTACCGAGACCGTGCCGCCAACCACCGACCGCCCGCGACCGACGACTGTTACCGGGTACGATTCGGGCGGCGATGGCAGGAGCAACGCTTCCTTTGCAGTCCGGCACGCTTGAATCAGCCCGCCAAACTGCGCCGCATCGATCTTGCCGCCCGGCAATTTCGCCTCGATGGCTTTCGCCAACGCGAGGTCCATGTTGTCGCCGCCGAGCAATAAATGCTCGCCCACAGCATCGCGCAAAAACGCCAAGTCACCCTGACCTTCCCCGGCACGAATCAGGCTAAAGTCGCTCGTCCCGCCGCCCACATCGACGACGAGGCAACGCATCCCCGGCTTCACGCGATTCGCTTCCTTCGCAGTATGCGTACCGAGCCACGCATAAAACGCCGCTTGCGGTTCTTCGAGCAAAACGACGTGCTTCAACCCTGCGTGTTTTGCGGCGTCGGCCGTCAGATTTCGCGCGACATCATCGAACGATGCCGGAACGGTGATCGCGACGAATTGCTCTTCGAGCCGCTCGGCGGGCAACTTCGCTTTGGCATGATTCCATGCATCGACGAGGTGACGAAGATACTTGGCCGAGGCTTCGAGCGGGGAAATACGCACGACATCCGGCGGTGATGCCCACGGCAACAGCGGCGCGGTGCGATCGACCCCCGGATGGCATAACCACGACTTCGCCGATGAGACTTGTCGCCCCGGCACCTTCGCGCCGTGATTTCGCGCGAATGTGCCGATTGCATCGGTCGCGTTCGCATTCCAAGGCAACGCGAGTGCGCCGGGTGGTAGTTCGTGCGGGCCGGGTAAATACAAGAACGATGGGAGCAACGGCGACTCGCCGACTTGCCCGCTGCCGACGAGTTGAGGCACCGCGAACGTTCGCAATTTCGGCCGGCCCGTTTTCGTCTTTTCGTCGGAGTCGACGTAAGCGAGTGCGGAGTTCGTCGTGCCGAGATCGATGCCGATGAGGTAGCGGGACATCCGGGAACCTTATAGTCTCGTGAAGTATGACACACACTGTTCTAGGACTCGACATCGGCGGGGCGAACTTGAAGGCCGCTACGGCTGACCGCCGCGCGGTTTCCGTTCCGTTCCCGCTCTGGAAACAACCGGACAAACTCGGCGACAGTCTCGCCGCATTGATCGCACAATTTCCGAAAACGATGACGCTCGCCGTCACGATGACCGGCGAATTGTGCGACTGCTTCCCGACTTTACGCGAAGGCGTTCTGGCGATTCTGGATGAAGTCGAACGGGCCGCTGGCAAATGCAAAGTCCGGATCTGGACGACCGATGGCCAGTTCGTGAAAGTGGCGAAAGCGCGGAAAGACACGGCGAAAGTCGCGGCGGCAAACTGGCACGCATTGGCCACGTACGCGGTACGATTTTGCCCGAATGCCGATGCCGCGCTCATCGACATCGGCTCGACGACGACCGACCTGATTGCGATTCGCAACGGCAAGCCCGACACCGTCGGCCACACCGATACGCAACGCCTCGATGCGGGAGAGTTGCTGTACCTCGGCACGTCGCGCACGCCGGTGTTCGCGTTCGGATTGCCCCATGTTGCGGCCGAATTTTTCGCAACGATGCGCGACGTTTACACGATATTAGGCGAAATTTCCGAAGACGATACCGACACGGATACCGCCGACAACCGACCGGCTACGATCGCGTTTTCGCTGGCGCGATTGGCCCGTGCTCGATGTGCGGATCGCGAAACGATGAGCGACGAAGCGATCCGCCAATTTGCTTTGTCACTTCGCGATGAACAGATTCACAGAGTTCGCGAGGCGTTTCAGAAGGCGATTCTGTCGCGATTCGTTCCAAAGCGATTGATACTGTCTGGTAGTGGCGAATTCTTGCTGCGAAGTGCGTTTGCGAGTGTTCGGTATCCGCTCGATTCGCTCTCGGACAAACTCGGCAAATCCGTCTCCGGTTGTGCCCCCGCATACGCCGTCGCAGTCTTGGCCACGGAGAACCCGGCATGATGGTCGTCAAAGTTGGCGGTAGTTTGTTCGATCATCCAGATCTGGGACCGGTACTTGCGAATTGGCTGACAATCCAGCCCGAATCGGCGATCGTTCTCGTTGCTGGTGGGGGTCGATTCGCGGATGCGGTGCGGGACATGGATCGCATTCACTTGCTCGGCGAGGAGACAGCACACTGGGCCGCGCTCGCATCGCTCGGCGCACCGGCTGCGATCCTGAAAGCGATGTTGGCGAAGTATGAGATTCCTAAAAGACTCGAAATGATCGACTGCCTGGCATTCGCGCGAAGCGATGATGACAATCCGCTGTCACTCCCCCACATCTGGCAAGTGACGACCGATTCGATCGCCGCCCGCATTGCCATGACATATGGATGTCAGCGATTGGTTTTGTTAAAATCGCTCGATGTTCCCAACGACACAGCGTGGGACGTCGCCGCGAAGAACGGCTGGGTCGACGACTATTTTCCGACGATTGCACGCCTCGGCACGTTCGAAATTGAAATGGTGAATTTCCGCGAATGGCTGGATCGACGTTAGCCCTTTCGCTTGCTCTGGAAGCCTTTCACTAACTTCAAAATAACCGATCGCGGCGCAAATCGCACGGCGAAGATCAATAGCCGATTGCGGAAGCCGGGCACGACGAGGCGCTTTCCGGCCATGAGTGCGTGGTATGCGGCATCGGCGACGGGGCCGACGGCCATGACGTTTGGCCCGCTGAATAACGATGTCCCGGACATGTCGGCTACGTCGCCGAATTCGGTTTTGGTCGGTCCCGGACATAGGCAGGTGACTGTCACGCCGGTGTCGCGGAGTTCTTCGTGAAGGGCTTCGGAGAACGAAAGGACGTAGGCTTTCGTGGCATAATACACCGCCATCAACGGCCCCGGTTGGAACGCCGCCGTGCTGGCAACGTTCAGGATTTTCCCTCGGCGATTCTTCACCATCGCGGGCAAAAATAACCCCGTGAGTTCGGTCAGCGTCGCGACGTTGAGTTGAATCATCGAGATCATGCGAGCGAGATCCGCTGCGGCGAACTCGCCGAGCGCACCGAAACCGGCGTTGTTGATGAGGATTTCGACGTTCAGCCCTTTCGCCACCACTTCGTTAAACAGCTTTCGCGGGGCGGCTGCATCGCCGAGATCGACCGACATCACGTGAACTTTGGCACCGTGCGCCTCGGTTAAGCGTGCCGCCAGCGCGTTCAGTTCGTCAGTTCGGCGTGCGACTAAAATCAGATCGCAACCATTCTTCGCAAACCGCTCCGCGAGTTCTTTGCCGATACCTGCGGAGGCCCCCGTAACGAGGGCGAGGGGGCGTGGTGGCGGTGCCATGTCAGTTCGCTTTCGTTGCGTGATGTTCGCCGGGCGAGCCGGTGATGAGCCGTGCCGCGCGGTTGCGCGTGACATAGTTCCAGAACCATTGGAATACGACGAGCATGCGGTTCTCGAATCGTGCGAGATACAAGATGTGGATGAACAACCAGGCCAGCCAGGCGATGAATCCGCTGAGCAGAAAGCCTTTGGTTTCAGCGACGGCGCGCGAGCGACCGATCGTCGCCATACTGCCTTTATCCCAATATTTGAAGGGCGCGGCGGGGACAGTCCCGCGAATTCGCCGATCGATCACGTCGGCTGCGTATCGCCCCTGTTGCATGGCAACGGGGGCGACGCCGGGCAGGAATTTTCCATCGGCAGACTTCAGCGCGGCCATATCGCCGAGCACGAAAACATGCGGATGGCCGGGCACGGAGCAATCGCCACCGACGGTGACACGCCCACCGCGATCGACTTCGACGCCCGTACCCAAACCCTCGGCAAGCTTTTTACCGAGTGGCGATGCTTTCACACCTGCCGCCCAGATCACCGTTTCGGCATCGATCCGGCGAACCTCGTTGTTCTCGTCGACCGTAACAATGACGTGGTCATTTGCGATGTTGGTTACGTGGCAATCGAACAGAATCTCAACGTGCATTCTCGTGAGTGCATCGGCCGCGCGCCGCGATGACTTTTCGTGGAACGTCGGCAAAATTCGCTTTTGCCCTTCGACGAGAATGACGCGACACGAGGCCGGATCGATCGATCGGAAATCGCGGCGCATGGTAATTCGTGCGAGTTCGGAGATGGCACCGGCCATCTCGACTCCCGTTGGGCCGCCGCCCACCACGACGAATGTCAACAGTCGTTTGCGTACTTCCGGGTTCGTTTCGCGTTCGGCTCGCTCGAATGCCGTCAGTATATTTCGGCGAATTTCGGTCGCGTCTTCGATGGTTTTTAAGCCCGGCGCGAGCGGCTCCCACAAGTCATCTTTCCCGAAGTAGTGGTGCGTGGAACCGGCAGCGAGAACGAGCGTGTCGAACGGCTGCGTCACGCCATCGGTGAAGGTGATTTCCTTTTTAGCGAAGTCGAACGATGCGACTTCGACGAGCAGAACCCGCGCATTCGGCTGATATTTTAGGATCGTTCGTAGTGGCGAGGCGATATTCGCGGGCGACAATGCGCCAGTCGCGACTTGGTACAGCAGCGGTTGGAAGAGGTGGAAATTGCGTCGGTCGATGAGCGTGACATCGACCGGCGACTTCCGAAGTGCTTGCGTACAATAGAGGCCGGCAAAGCCGCCGCCGATGATGACAACGCGGTGTCGGTTCGCGGGTGCCGCTTCGTTCGCCATGTCGAATCGTCTCCAGTGTCGCGTGTGAAAAGGCGTCGCTATCGTTGTACGAAAGCGACGTTCGTGCGATTGCGTTCGCGTGCTGCGGAGAGGTACAGCAACAGAATCGCGGGGGAATAATACACGAACCAGTGTAGTGGGATCGAGGACGCCGAATCGAAATGCCCGGCGATGATCGGGCCGATCGCGGTGATAAAGTTCAACGCGACATACACCGTGGCGAGTATGCGAATCCGCATGGTGATGGGCACGGACGTCAGCCAGACGGCGGCTTGCACGATCGGCACGAGTAAAACGACGAGGTCAAAAACCCACGCGCCATAGGCGGCCGCAATCGTCGAAGCGAGAATCGCCCGCGGCATTTCGATCCGCCAATCCCAGTGGTTTCGCCGCACGTACCAGTAGGCCATCGTGAACAGCGACACGAAAATCGTCGGCAAAAACTGGAGCGAGAATCGATCCGGGGCAACCGCACGACGCAAGAAATCGGCGAGCACTGGCGAGTACCAATCCTTCGGCGACGTGTGCGAGTGGCTCGACGTTTCCCACCCGGCACTGCGATAATGCTCATAAACGTGCGGATTACATAGCCACGCGGCGAACGCGGCCAACCCCACCGTGGCCGCACCGGACAGCAACACGATGCGGGCACGACGCGAGACGAAGCCATCGAGCACAAGCAACAATCCCACCGCGAACAGCAAGTGCGGCTTGAGCGCCGTTAGCGCCACGAACGCACCCGCAAGGATCGGCCTTGCACGCGATTGAAAGAACAGAAACCCCGAAAGCCCGAGCAAACAGAGCGCCCCGACTTGCCCGTACCACATCAACACCAGGAACGGCGCGAGCGAAATCGCGAGGAGGTGTGCGAGGATTTTTTTATCCGGGTGCCCACCGTACGTTCGCCACAGCCACTCGGCTGACACCAGGCTGGCAGTGAGTTGCACGATCAGCCAAACGAGGTGCGCCGTGTTCGCGGGCAGCAATGCAAGTGGTGTAAAAATCGCCAGTGCCCACGGCGGATTCCACATCATCGTCGCTTGAGCCAAATCCGGGTTGCGGGCGATTTCTCGCTGGATCGGAAGCAATTCATCCGAATTGTATGGGTTGCCTTGACGCAGATTGACCGCGCCCGCCGACCAATATTCGACGAAGTCTCGCATCGGAATCTGGTTCGGCGACTTCGCCCACGAGATGCCGAGAACGACGAGCGCCACCACGACCGCAGGGATACCTGCGAGGACAATCCACGAACGCGGTCGATCGCGAGCATCGCTCATAAAAGTCCTTACCAGGCGTTGCGGTAGATGTCCAGGATGTCGTCTCGCGTCGGCATTCGCGGGTTCACTCGCATGAGCCGCTCGATCGCAAACGCCTTGTCCGCAAGGTCGGGTAGCATTTCGGGCGTCACGCCGAGATCGCGCAATCGCGTCGGGATGCCGATGTCGATACGCAGTTGTTCGATGGTACCGATGACATCATTACTGCCGAGCAACTGGCCGATTTCTGCAAATTGTCGTTCGCGGCCGACGCGGTTGAACCGCATCACGTACGGCAATAGCAGGCCATTTCCCGCGCCGTGCGACACGTGAACCGCACCGCCGACGGGGTACTCCATCGCGTGGACGAGTGCCACGCCCGCATTTGAAAATGCTAACCCGCCAAGCGTGGCGGCGAGTGCCATGCCGTCGCGCGCTTCGAGATCGTTGCCATCGCGAACGGCACGGCGCAGAAATTTTCCGACGAGTGCGATGCACTCTTTCGCCATCGCGTCGGCCATCGGGTTGTTCCCCTGATAGACCGTTTCGCCGCCGGGCGGGCGCGATTCGAACTCCACTTGATCGACGGCGGTCAACGCTTCGATGGCGTGCGTTAGCGCGTCGATGCCCGAATCGGCCGTCACTTTCGGCGGGCAACTCACGGTCAACATCGGGTCGACAATCGCCACCAGCGGACGCAGATAGTTGCTGAGGCAGCTCACTTTCATTTTGCGTTCGGTGTCGGTGAACACGGCGGCCGCCGAGACTTCCGAACCGGTGCCGGCGGTGGTCGGGATGCAAATCAGCGGCGTGACGGGGCCGGGAACGCGGCAATCGCCGGTGTAGTCGGTGGGGTCTTTCCCATGAGCGAGGACGATCGCGACGAGTTTGGCCGCGTCGATGTTGCTACCACCACCGAGGCCGACGATGAGATCGGGCTGGAAGCGTCGTGCGGCGTCGATAGCCGTGCGGATAATTTCGAGTGCCGGTTCGGGTTGAATCGCGTCGAAAATATCGACCGTTAGGCCCGCAGCTAACAGCGGGCGATGGACTTGCTCGACGATGCCCGCCTTCACCAAAACTGCATCGGTGACGACGAATACCCGCGTCGCGCGGTGCCGCTTGGCGATGTCGCCAACTTGTCGCACGGCATCGCGACCGAAGATCAGCGATGTCGCAGAATGGAACGACCAAACCATGATCGCCTCCCGAAGAGTGGGCGGAACGAACGATGAGTTTGGTATACTTTGCGGAACGGCGACAACCGCGAAAAACCATCAATCCCAGAGACTTACTCGTGACTGCGTCAATTAAAATCGGCATACTCACGATCTCGGATCGCGCGAGCCAGGGCGTTTACGAAGACAAAGGCGGCCCTGCGATCCGCGAGTATCTCAGCGAGGTACTTTCGTGCGAATGGGAAGTCGTCGCGCGGATCGTCCCCGACGAACGCCATCTCATCGAGCAACACTTGCGATTGATGTGCGATGAGGACAAATGCTGTTTCATCGTCACCACCGGCGGCACGGGCCCGGCACTCCGCGATGTCACGCCCGAAGCAACCGAAGCGACGTGCGAAAAAATGTTGCCGGGGTTCGGAGAATTGATGCGTGCGGTGTCGTTGAAAATCGTGCCCACCGCCATTTTGTCGCGGCAAACGGCGGGCGTTCGCGGGCAGTGCTTGATCGTGAATCTGCCGGGGAAACCGAGCGCTATCCGCGACTGCCTTCAAGCGGTCATGCCCGCGGTGCCGTATTGCATCGATCTGATCGGCGGGCCATTTCTCACTACGCACGAAGCGATTGTGAAAGCATTTCGCCCGAAATCTTAACGCAAGATGTCGCGAATCACGTGGCCGTGAACGTCCGTCAGCCGACGTTCGATGCCGTTGTGGTAGATCGATAATCGTTCGTGATCCAGCCCAAGGACGTGCAGAATCGTCGCGTGCAAGTCGTAGATCGTCGTCGGTTTCTCGATGGCGTGGTAGCCGAATTCGTCGGTGGCTCCGTACGAATAGGGTGCCTTCACGCCGGCCCCCGCAAGCCACACGGTGAAGCCTTTCGGGTTGTGGTCGCGGCCACTCGCCCCTTTTTGGAACGTCGGCATTCGCCCGAATTCGGTCACGAACACGACGAGCGTATCGGCAAGTAACCCGCGTGCCTTGAGGTCTTTCAAGAGTGCCGCACACGGGCGATCGAGGATCGGCGCGTGAATGTCGTACTGCGTTTTCAGCGACTTGTGCCCGTCCCAATTCCCCACGCCTTCGCCCATCGCGTACGAGCCGTTGAACAGTTGCACGAAGCGCACGCCTTGCTCTAACAGTCTGCGCGCGAGCAGGCAGTTCCGTGCGAAACCGGCTTGCACTTTGTTCGGCGAATCGGTGCCGTACGCGGCGTGGTCGCGCTTGGTTTCCTTCGAAAGGTCGGCCACCTCAGCGGCGCGCAACTGCATCTTCGCGGCCATCTCGTAGCTCGCGATTCGCGCGGCCAAGTCACTGTCATCGGGGTGTCGCTCGAGGTGCGTCTCGTTCAGCATTCGCAAGAAATCGCGCGTTGCGACATCGGTCGCGGAGGCGATCTTCGAGGGGCGTTGCAGGTGCGGGATCGGCTTGTCTGCGGTGAATGCCGTCCCTTGAAATACCGCTGGCAGGAAAGCACTATTCCAGTGGTTCGGCCCCACTTGCGGCTTGCCGCGCGGGTCCGGAATCGCGACGAACGACGGCAGTTCCTGAGACACACTACCGAGCGCGTAGCTGGCCCAACAGCCGATGCCGGGAAAGCCGTCGAGCGTGAACCCCGTGCTCATCTGATTTTCGGCGGGGCCGTGCGTGTTGCTCTTTGCGGTCATCGAATGCACGAAGCACATTTCGTCCGCCAGTTCCGCGAGGTTCGGCAGTAAGTCCGACACCATCTTCCCCGACTTCCCGCGCGGTTGAAATTTCCACAGTGGCTTCGCGAGGTTGCCTTGTTCGCCCTGGAACGTCACGAGCGTACCGCCCGGCATCGGCTGCCCGTCGCGCTTCACCAACTCCGGCTTGTAGTCGAACGTATCGAGGTGGCTGATCGCCCCCGAGCAGAAGACCATGAGCACGCGGTTCGCCTTCGCGGGGAAGTGTGGCTTCCGCGGCGCGTACGGCTTCGATGGGTCGATTGTGGGCCGTAACGGTGTGCTTCCGGCGGCATCGTTCGCAAGAAGTGCCGCGAGTGCCACGCCCGCCAACCCGGTGCCGCCGTGTTGCAAAAACGAACGGCGATCGAGGAGATTTCGCCCAGCGTGCGACAAGAATGCGTTCACGTTTCGGCTCCAGATTATCGAATGAAGGCGAATTCGTTCGCGTTAAACAGTGCCCGGCAGAACGCGGGCAGGCCGTGCGTTCGAATCAGTGACAGTGCGGCGTCAGTCTCGGCTTTCGTGGGCGCTCGGCCAAAAGCCAACGCGAACGCGAGTGCCACCCGCGCGGGTTCGTCGGCATGTTGTTTCTTGAGATGATCCGCGAAAAATGCCGATTGTTGCAGCACGAACGGGCTGTTTAACAAGTTCAATGCCTGCAAGGGCGTCGTCGATTGCGAGCGTTTCGGCGCGATCTGCCCACCGTCGGGGCAGTCGAACGCACCGAAGGTGTCGTCGAGTTGCATTCGCGGTTTGATCTGGTAAATCATGCGTCGAAACGTCTCCGGCCCGAACTCGCTTTTCGGCGTGTAGACTCGCACGTAGTTACTATCGGGTTGAAACAAGTCGAAGCCGGGGCCATACATTTTCGCATCGAGTTTCCCGCTGACGGCAAGGATACTATCGCGCAGAGCTTCGGCTTCGAGGCGTTGCGGCGGGTACCGCCAGAGTAACCGCGTCTGCGCGTCTTTCGCGATCGCCTCCGCACGATTCGCCGATTGCTGGCGATACGTTGCCGATTTTACGATTGTGCGGTGGATCGCTTTCAACGACCATTTTTGGCGAACGAGTTCGGTCGCCAGCCAGTCGAGCAGTTCCGGATGCGAGGGCGAACTGCCGTTGATGCCGAAGTCGCTCGACGTGTCGACGAGGCCCGTGCCGAAGTGATGCTGCCAGATGCGGTTGACGATCACGCGCGATGTCAGCGGGTTGTCAGCGGCGACGATCCAGTTCGCGAATGCGGCCCGGCGTTCGCTGTCGGTGGCGGCTTCGGGTATCGCGAAACCGTTTGCAAATGTCGCCAAAACACCGGGTGCGACTTTCTCTTTTGGCGTCGTGACATCACCGCGATGCAGGCGGAATGTCTCTTCGGGTTTGCCGAACTGACCGCAGTAAGCGAGCGTCGCGCCGATGCCGCGATCGCGGTCGTCCGACGATGCGACGGGTTGCCACACTTTGCCGTCGGTTGAAACTTCGACGAGGTAATCGGTCGCGATGCGGTCGAAGTATCGCGGCGGGTTCGTGCGGTCGCGGCTCCAGACGACGCGATCGATCCGTTCGATTTTCGCGAACTCGATGACGACCCAACCTTTGCCAATTTCGTTGGAAATCCAGCTAAAACTGTTGCCGAACTTCGCATCGTGGATGTTCGACAATTGGTGGATCGGGTTGCCGGTCATCGAGCCGGACGCCTTCGCTTTTGCGCCTTCGCTGGCGAGTGCGACATTCTTCGGGTTCGCGCCGACGGTGTACGCTTCGAGTTCGTCGATGCACGGTTGCAGGTCGGTCGTTTTGCGAATCGTGAAGCGAATCGCCTTCGCATCGGTGGGTGCAATGCGGTCGGTATTTTTGCCCGTCGACACGGCCCTGCGCAATTGTTTCGGCAGGAGTTTGCCGGGTAGTGTGGCCAGTGTGGCGACATCGTCGGCGGCGGTGCGGAGTGTGTCGATCGCGCTTTCGCCGTGCTTGACGCCGGAGAATACGGCCTTGATCGCGTAATAATCGATTTGCGAAATTGGGTCGAACTTGTGTGCGTGACATCGCGCGCAACCGACTGTCAGCCCGAGGAACGTCGAGCCGGTGGTGGCGGCCATGTCGTGCAATTCGTCCGCACGTTGCTGCGCAGTCAAAACCAGATCGGGGCTTTTGACTTGGTCCCACGCACCCGCAACGAGGAAGCCCATCGCCGCGGGTGACATCAGGCTGTCACCCGCGATTTGTTCGCGCACGAAGCGATCGTATGGTTTGTCGTCGTTGAAACTGCGAATGACGTAATCGCGGTAATGATAGGCGTTCGGGCGGACTTGGTTCATCTCGAAGCCGTGGCTGTCGGCGAAGCGAACGACGTCGAGCCAGTGGCGTGCCCAGCGTTCGCCGAACTGCGGCGACGCGAGAAATTCCTCGACTAGCGCATCGTACGCGCCGACGGAATCGTCGTGCAAAAACCGTTCGATTCGCTCCGGTGATGGTGGCAAGCCGCACAGGTCGAACGACAGTCGCCGAATCAGCGTCCGCTTGTCGGCGAGCGGCGACGGTGTTAAACCTGCGGTCTTCAAACTCGCGATAATGAACGCATCTATGCCATTTCCGGCAGGCCGCACGAGCGGTTGAAAGCTCCAGTGCGGTGGCTTGTCACTCGCGGCGGTTGCATCGGGCCAAACCGCCCCGGCGTCGATCCACTCCTTCAATGATGCGATTTGCGTGGCCGACAGTGGGTCGCCTTTCGGGGGCATCCGCTCAGTGCCGATGGCCGATGTCACGCGATGCAGCATCAGGCTGTCTTTCGATTGGCCCGACTGAATCGCGAGGCCCGAATCGCCGCCTTTCTGTGCATCGGCCTTGCGATCGAGCCGTAACCCGCCTCGCTGTTTATCGGGGCCGTGGCACGACACGCAGCACGATTCCAAGATCGGCCGAATGTCTTTCTCGAATTGCACGGGTGCCGCCGACGCGAATGCAGACGACAACAAAAGCAGCATCAGACATCGCATCGCGTACCCTCCAAACACCCAATGAGTTCGGCTTCCACGGCGTTCCAGTCGATGTCCGGTGCGTTACCGAATAGCTCGATGCGGCTATCGCGCCGGTACGTCGTCGGCTCGATCGTCGTCGAACCGGACACGCGCTGAACGACGAACCAATCGTCGGGCGTGTGGAAGATGCCTTTGAGCCGTGTGATTTGCGGCCACGACGAGAGGCACCTCAGTAATCGCATCTCGTCGAACGTGTCGGATGGGTGAAAAATCCACCCGGCGGCGGAGGTCGAACCGGGGCTGACGTGCCGCGTCGGTTGTCCGGGTTTCGCTGGAATCTCCGTCGATTCGACGATGGCTGCGGCTTCTGTCGCGGCCGCCAGCACAAACGGATCGACCGCGTGGGGCACGATTGCGAAGTCCAGCCACTCGGCTTCGAGCCGCCCGCTTTGCGTGGCGGCGATCCACTCTTTACGCGGGTAAAGTTGCTCCGCCCATTGCCGAAAATTCTCGATGAGCGTCGAGTCCGCGCGATCGAGTTTGTTCAAAACGAGCACATCGGCCATATCGACTTGTTCGCGGAATACCGGATTATGCAGCATCCCCGGCGTGGTGAAATCGTCGGGCGAAACGATCGCGAGCGTCGCCCGCACATCGAGCCGATCCGCATACGTCGGCCCACGCAGTTTCTCCAGAAGTTGCCCCGGATGACCGAGTCCCGTCGTCTCCACAATCAACCGGTGCGGCTTCGCTTCGGAAAGCAAAAGGTGCAGCGCGACTTGTAAATACGGTGCGGTCGCACAACAGACGCAGCCGCCAGCGACTTCGCGGATGGTGATGCCATCGGATGCCGTGCCGCCTTCGAGAATCGCCGCATCGATCGAGACTTCGCCGTACTCGTTGACGAGCACCGCCCAGCGTTCGTCGTTCGGTTTGTTTGCTAGCAGGTTGAGAATCGCGGTCGTCTTGCCGACGCCGAGAAACCCCGTGATGACGTTGGTGGGTATCCGTTGGTTCATTCACTGAGTTTACGTAACGATCCGGTTCGCCGCAAACGTAACTATCATATCTCGGAGTACTCCCCACGAGGTTTCTGTGTTTTTATCTCACCTGGCACCGCGGCCGTCGGACCCCGATTGGGACTTGGCGGCGGAATCGATCGCGGTGAAAATCCGCTGGTTCGGCCTCGTCGCCGGCGTGGTCATCGCGCTCGTTGGCTACCCCGCGAACGGGCAGTCGCCGCTGTATGCCATCTTGCTGTTGGGCCTCGGGTACACGACGTTGGACACGTATTTCTTCGCGCGCGGCCGCGTGTTCCTTCGCGATTATCCGCTCGTCATCGCGGCGATGGAGAGCCTGTTCATCTCGTTGTTGTGCCATTTTGAAACGGGCCTCGATAGCCCGTTTCGCTTCTATTATTTGCTCTCGGTCATCTGTTGTGCCATCCGCTTTTCGCAAATCACCACGTTCGCGGCGTGCGGCCTGCACTGCCTCAGTTACGGCATGTTGTACCTCGCGCAGCCCGAAGAACGACGCAACGTGCCACTGCTGGCGCTGACGATTATCGTGCTGGTGTGGGTGTCGTGGGCCGCGAGTGCGATGGCACGAATATTGAAAATTGCCGGGGAACGGTTGCGGATGTTGAACGCGGAGCTTCGCGATAATCAGGGGCAGTTGGAAAGCCGGATTGCCGAACGTACGCGGGATCTGCAAGAGATTCAGGCGCAGGTTCTGCACCAGGAAAAGATGGCCGCGTTCGGGTTGTTGGCCGCCGGCATCGCGCACGAAGTCGGCAATCCGCTCACGTCGATTAGCTCGTTGGTGCAGATGCTCGAACGCCGCGATCAAGACCCGTACACGCGGGAAAAACTCGGGCAAGTCGGCGGACAACTCGTACGGATTCAAGCGATCCTTCGCGAACTCGTTTTGTTCAGCCGACCCGCCAGCGGGCAGCGTGGGAAAGTCTCTGTGGCGGAAATCATCGACGAAGCGCTCGGCATCGCGAAGTATTATCGCGGCGGCAAAACGCGCACCATCTCCTCCGATCTCGCGCCGCAACTTCCGCTCATCGTCGGCGTGCGCGACCAACTCGTGCAAGTCGTGTTCAACCTCGTGTTGAACGCGATCGATGCTACGGGGAAAGGCGGCCGCATCGATGTGCGTGCCGAAATCGGCAGCGATGGCATTCAGCTTTGCATCGCCGACGACGGTTGCGGCATCCCGCTGGATTCGCAATCGCGGCTGTTTCGCCCGTATTTCACCACCAAGAAACACGGCACCGGACTCGGGTTGTTCGTCACGCAAAAAATCGTCGTCGAACACGGTGGCACCGTCGCCTTCGACTCCGAACCGGGCCGCGGCACGACCTTCCGGATTCTTTTGCCCGTTCCCCAAATGGCCCCTCTCGTCCCCGTCGAGGCGTAACCGAATGGCACTCGCGCAAATCCTCGTCGTCGACGACGAACCGCTGATCCGCGAGACACTCGCGGAGTTTCTCGAACAAGAACATTACGCGGTTCGCACGTGCGGCAGCGGCGAAGAAGCCGTGGCAGCGGTGCGGCAATCGCCGTTCGATGTCGTGTTGTGCGATGTCAACTTGCCGGGCATCGACGGATTGGAAGTGCTCGAACGCATTTCGAAAATCAGCCCGGAAACGTTCCTGATGCTGATTACGGCTTACGCCACAGTCGAAACTGCGATCGAAGCGTTCCATAAAGGCGCGTCCGATTACCTCATGAAGCCGATCATCCTTCACGAAGTCCTCGAGAAAATTCGTCGGCTGATGCGGCAGCGCGCGCTCATGCAGGAAAACCAGTTGCTGCGTCGCGAACTCCACCGCGAAACCGAAACGCGCGAGATGATCGTCGGGACCAGCCCCGCAATGCGAGCCACGTACGATCTCGCTCGCAAGGTCGGCCCGACGCCATCGACGGTGCTCATCCTCGGCGAGAGCGGCACGGGGAAAGAGCTACTCGCCCGCGCCGTTCACCGCTTCGCCAGCGGCACGAACGATCACCCGTTCCTTGCGATCAACTGTGCCGACGCCAACGCAGATCGCACCGATGTGTTCCTGCACGCGGGCAGTGGCACGGTGTTCCTCGATGAGATCGGCGAACTCCCGCTGAGCACGCAGACGAAGCTATTGCGAACGATCGAGCAAAAGGAAATCTTCCCCACCGGGGCGAAACAACCGCAGCCGATCCGCGCGCGAATCATCGCGGCCACGAACAAGGATTTAACGAAGGAGGTCGATGCGGGGCGGTTCCGAAACGACTTGTTTTACAGGCTCAATGTGGTGACGCTGAAACTGCCACCGCTCCGCGACCGCCGCGAGGATATCCCCGAACTCGCCGATTATCTACTGGCGAAACATGCCCGTGCCACGAACAAACGCATCACGGGGATCGACCGCGACGCGATGTTCATTTTGCTCGGGTGTTCGTGGAAGGGCAACATCCGCGAACTCGATAACGCCTTGCAACGCGCCGTCATTTTCAGCGACGGCCCGCTCCTCCGCGTCGGCGATTTGCCACCCGATATGACGCCACAACTCGATGACCCGTTCACCATCGACAGCCTGAACGAAGCCGTCGATCGTTTCGAGAAACTCCACATCGAACGGATCCTACGGCAGTCCCCCGACAAGCGCGAAGCCGCCAACCGCCTCGGCATCGGCATCAGTTCGCTCTATCGAAAGATCGAGCAACTCCGCATCGAAGAGTGAGTGGCGCGGCAAAAGAATGATGTAAGTGAAGTCGTGAGTGTCCGATCCAAGTCCCAATGAAATCTCACGCCAACAGCTACAACCAGAAACGCTGCTCACCTACTTCCACTCGGCGGTTTGCCCCGTTCGCAGCGCGATATTCGCCAGATGCGCGGCACCTGCCCCGGACACTCCGGACTCGGCGGGCGAGGCGGGTTTCTTACGGCTGCGGATGCAATCGATCCAGTTCGTCAGGTGCAACAGTTCGCCATCGGGCTTGTCGTAAAAGTCTGCACCGATCGGCCCGCTACCGAGGATCATCTGTTGCGGTTCGATCTTGCGATTCTTTTCCGGGATCAGTTCGTAACGCCCGCGATCGACGTACAGCGTGGCATCGGTGCCGAGGAACTCGATGCGGGCGGCGTTGCGGGCGTTGCTGAACGTGCCTTCGAAGTGCATCTGCACGTTGCCGGGGTACGCGAGTACGGTTTGCACGGTGTCGGGGGTTTCCCAAACGTCTTTTGCGTTCACGTACTCGCCGAGGCTGACGGCCTTCAACGGGTGATCGACATCGAGTACCCAGTGTGCGACGTCGATCCAGTGAACCATAAGATCGGTGAAGATGCCGCCGCCGAAGTCCCAGAACCAGCGCCAGTTGCGGAAGCGGTATTCGTCGTACGGCTGCTTCTTTGCGGTGCCGAGGAACGCGGTCCAGTCGACGGCCTTCGGATCGACGCCGAGCGGGAAGCGCTTGACGCGGTCGGCGTTGCGGTTCCAACTCATTTTGACCTTGAGAACCTTGCCGATCTTGCCCGTCTGAACGAGTTCGCGGGCCGCCTGAATGTGCGGCATACTCCGCTGTTGCGTCCCGACTTGCACGATCCGCGAATGATCGTTCTGCGCCGCGATCACCGCTTTTCCTTCGGCGAGATCGTGCGTAAGCGGCTTCTCGACGTAGACGTCTTTCTTCGCCTCGCACGCCGCAATCGTCAGGGGAACGTGCCAATGATCGGGCGAGCCGATCAGCACCGCATCGATCCCCTTCATGTCGAGAAGTTCCTGGTATCGCTTCGTGGTAGTCGCGTTGGCATCGGCGAGTTTCTTGCCTTCGAGCAGCGCCTGATCCCAGATGTCGCAGACCGCATTGATGCGCACACCGGGGACTTTGACGAGCGACTTCATCAGGTGGCGGGCGCGCCCGCCACTGCCGATGATGCCAACGGAAATCGTGTCGTTCGCGCCGATCGCCTTGCGCGATGCCGCCACGGCGGTGGCCGAGGCGATCAGGAAATGCCGACGGTTGGGAGTGGTCATGGCTTCCTTCGGGGAGAGTTATTTGGCGATGGTTGCGACTGCGAGGCGCTGAAGTTCTTTCCGCATCGGCGAGGCATCGCCGTTCGCCAGGCCGTTGCGCTGAATCAGCAAGATGATGAACAGATCGTGCTTCGGATCGATCCAGCCTTGGGTGCCGAACGCGCCGCCGTGCCCGTACGTGCCGTACGAAAGCATATCGGTCACGCCGACCGGCTCGCGAACGATGGCGAAGCCGTAACCGAACCCCGTGCCATCGACGAACCCGGCCTTGAGATCGCCCGTGTGAATCTTCGTCATCTCCGCGAGCGATTTCTCGCTGAGGATCGTCTTCGTGCCCGATTTACCCTTATTTAGCAGTGCGCCGTAAAGTTTCGCGAGGTCGGCACCCGTCGAGAACAGGCCGCCGGCGGGCACGGGGTGTTTCGCGCCTTTCGTGTAATCGAGCAACGTGTTCGGGGCAGCAACGAGTTTGCCGTCCTTTTTGCCGTAGTTAGTCGCCGTGCGGGCGACTTGCTCCGCGTTCGGGTAGAACGTCGTGTCTTTCATCGCGAGCGGATCGAAGACGCGATCGTGCATGAACTTCTCGTACGGCTCGCCCGAAACGACTTCGATAATACGGCCCAACGTGTCGATCCCCGCGTTGCAGTACGACCATTTCGTGCCCGGCTCGAAGTTCAGCGGTTGCTGCGAGATCATCAGCGTCGTGTCATTGAGCGTGCGGTTCCGTTTCGTGTAAACATCCGCGATACCGCTCGGGTAACCACCCGGCAGGCCGGACGTGTGCGTGAGCAAATCTTTGATCGTGATCGGCCGCGCGGGCTTCTTCAGCGTGATCGTGTCTTTGTCGCGCGCAGACACCAGCATCTGACCCCTAAACTCGGGCAGGTGTTTTTCGACGGGGTCATCGACCGCAAGTTTACCTTCTTCGACGAGTAACATGATGCCCATCGCGGTGATTGGTTTCGTCATCGACGCGATGCGAAACATCGTGTCCTTCGCCATCGGCACATTGCCTTCGATCTTCGCGAGGCCAACCGCTTCATGGTGGACGATGCCACTCGCGTGGCCAACAACGGTGACCGCGCCGGAGATTTCGCCCTCATCGACGAACCGCTGCATCCGATCGCGAATGACCGGCGTTTGGCCATACGCGGTGAGCGAAGCGAATAGACACGCAAAACTGAGCCAGTATCGGTGAAGCACGGTGGAAATCCTCGGTTCGGTGGGGAAACGTTTGCAGTTAATTATTTGAGCAAGTCCGCCGGTTTCACGCCCACTTTGTGCGTGCCAGATTTGAACGCGGTCGGCTTGTATTCGCCGACGATTTCCACGTTCGATTTGCTCGGGATCTTGTCTTCGAGGCCAACTGCCCAGAAGCAGGCATTCACGACCATTCTTCTCGTACCCTCGAAAGCAAAATCTTGCGATGCCCCCATCGTTGTGGTGAACACGCGAGCCGGTTTGCCGTCGTCGATGGTGTAGGTTTTCGTCCACGCGACCGGCATCATCGGGTCGTTCTTTTTGCCCGTCACCGCGGGTGAATCGGACTTCAGTGTCTCGGTCACTTCGCCCATCACGAGCGGCAGACTGTCGCCAGGCAACGGCAGTTTCACGGTGTAAACGTCGCTGGTGCCGAAGATGTCGCCGTCGGCGATGCCCTTTAGGATCGGGTGCTTCGCTTGTTCCTTCGCCAGAATTCCGCGAGCGCCTTGCTTGCCGTGCAAGCCGTGGTGATTCACCCACGTCTCGCCGAGAATCTTGCGACCGAAGCCACCTTCCCAGCCCGCGACCTTGCTCTGCCAGTGGTACTCGGGGAACTTCGTGTCTTTCGTCAGGTTGAACGCATGGGTGGCGGTTCGCAGGCCGATGATCGGTTTCCCGGCCTTCAGGTATGCGGCAAAATGTTCGAGTTGCTCGGTCGGTAAGTTGCGGAACCGCGTGAATAGCACCATCAGGTCGGCGGTCTTTAACGCTTCGAGGCCGGGGATATTGTCGTTGCGCATGGGGTTGATCGTCTCGCCATCTTTGTCGATCGCGAACAGCACGGTGCAGCGGAAACCATGCCGCATGGACAAGATCTTCGCGAGTTGCGGGAGTGCCTCTTCGGAGCGATATTCTTCATCGCCACTAATCAGCACGATGTGTTTGCCCTTGCCCGGCCCCTCGCCGCCCGGCAACACGATCCACGGATCGGCGGCCAGCGCCGATTGACTCAGGATCACCATAGCAATCAGAACCGAGAGATAACGCAATTTCATGGGAGCAACACAAGTTGAGGAGAGTAACGGGTCATGTCATGTTGTAAATCCGAGTATACGGCAGTTCGCATCGCTCTTCAAAACCCATTTCGAGCGAAAACATAAGTTTGTGACTCAACATACGCCTCGGCTACTTCGCACGTCGATTCCTTCACGACATTTCGGCGTGCGGCTATAAACTGACCCATCGTTACGAAAACTATCGTTGGCAAGGGGAATCGCCATGTCTGAGTTGTCCGTTCGCAGTGCGGAATCGTCGCGGTTCGATTTTCTGTCGCTCGGTGCGCTCGTGCATCGGCTCGATCCGGGAATCATCCCGTTCCGCAGAGCGCGGACGCTTGAGGTTCACGTTTCGGGCGGCGAATACAACGTGGCGGCGAACCTCGCCGACTGTTTCGGGATGCGCACCGCGATTGCCACCGCGATGGTGGACTACGGAATCGGCGAGTTGGTACAGGCCCGCGTACGGGAAATGGGCGTGACGCCGTTCTACAAAATGTTCGAACACGACGGCGTGCGCGGGCCGAATATTGCCACGGTTTACAGCGATCGCGGGCAAGGCGTGCGCGCACCGGTCGTCTTTTACAATCGCGCAAACGAAGCCGGTGCGATGCTGAAACCGGGCGACTTCGACTGGGCGAAAATCTTCGCCGGCGGCGTACGCTGGTTCCACTCGGGTGGCATCTTCGCGGCATTATCCGAAACGACATCCGAAGTGATTCTCGAAGGGATGCAAGCCGCGAAGGCTGCCGGTGCGATGATCTCGTTCGACCTGAATTACCGTGCCAAACTCTGGGCGTCCGCCGGTGGCACCGCACGCGGGCAGGAAGTGATTCGCAAGATCGTCAGCCACGTCGACGCGCTGATTGGCAACGAGGAAGATTTGCAAAAGGGCCTCGGAATCGCTGGCCCCGAAGTGACGGCGGAAGATCAATCGAAGCTCGACCCCGATGCGTTCTTCGGCATGATCGACCGCACCGTGAAGCAGTTCCCGAACGTGAAAGTCGTCGCCACGACGCTGCGCGAAGTGCATTCGACGAATCGCCACGACTGGGCGGCGGTGCTCTGGATGAACGGCAAAAAGTACGTCAGCCCCGAGTGCAAACTCGACGTCGTCGACCGTATCGGCGGTGGCGATGGCTTCGCGGCGGGACTGATTTACGGGCTACTTACCGGCCGCCCACCGGAGGAAGCGCTCCGCCTCGGTTGGGCACACGGCGCAATGCTGACAACTTTCCCCGGCGATGTGACGATGGCCAAACGCCACGAAGTCGAAGAGTTCGCCAAAGGCGGCTCTGCCCGCGTCCAACGCTGATTTTCAGGTAAAAATCAGCTTCGCCCCGGCGACGAGCAGCACGGCGGCGAGTAATCGCAACAGCAGCGTGCCACCGAATCGGGTGGAACCGAGGTACGAGCCGATCAGCCCGCCACTGCCGGCCGCAACGAGGCAGTACGGCATCTCCGGTGGCAGCACGAGGCCATTTTGCCACTGCCCCGCAAGCCCAGCGAGCGAATTGGCGAGAATGAACGCCGCCGACACACCGGCGGCGGGCTTCGGGTCCGACCAGCGAAACACGATCAGAAGCGGCGTCAGAAAGATGCCGCCGCCCGTGCCCGTCATCCCCGATAACATGCCGATGCCGATGCCGATGCCGATCGCCAAAAGCACCGGTGGATGGACGGTGTGGCCGCGTGGCGTACGCACATTTCCAAACGCCATTCGCAGCGCCGCCACCCACAACACGACGCCGACCGCAAGTTTGTACGTCTGGTCCGAGATCGTGATTACGCTTCCCAGATAGGCAAACGGTACCGAACCGAGCGCGAACGGCCAGACGACCCGCCACGAAAAATAATGCGATCTCGCGAAAAGAATCAGCGCGATCGTCGCCACCAGAATGTTCAGGCACAGCGCCGTCGGTTTCGCCAGCGATTGCTGCAATCCGAACAGCGCCATCACCGCGAGGTACCCCGACGCCCCTGCATGACCCACCGACGAATACAGCACGGCCACGACGAACAACAGGAACAATAACAGCAGCAGAATCGGGACTGTCATGGGTGTGTCACAGCGGGAAGGCGGATCGTGAATTTCGTACCGTGGCCGAGTTCGCTTTGCACATCAATCGAGCCGCCGTGCGCGACGACGACGCGGCGAGCGGTGGCCAACCCGAGGCCGTTGCCATCGGGTTTTGTCGTCTGAAATGGCTTGAAGATTTTGCGTAACAGTTCGGGTGAAATCCCCGTGCCGGTGTCGATGATATCGAGCACGACGTACGCGCCTTCACTTCGCGCTTGAAGCGTCAGCGTGCCGCCGTTGGGCATCGCATCTTCGGCGTTGAGCATCAGGTTTAGCAGGGCTTTTTCAAACATGTCGCGATCGAGCCGCACCATCGGCAAGTCTGGGGACGGGTACCAGTTCACATCGACGTTGCACTGGCGGGCCGTGGGCGAAAGGAAGTCGACCATGCGCGCGATGACGGTATCGAGTTCGACGGTTTCGAGGTACAGTTCATCGACCCGCGCGAACCGCAGGAAGTCGTTCGATAAACACACGAGTCGCTGGCATTCGCTTTCCATCAGGCGGAATCGCTCGAGGGCACGGCGTTCCTTTTGCGTCTCGGGTTCCTCGAAATCTTCGGCAAGCAGTTGCAGGTTCAACAGCACCGTGCCGAGGTGGTTTTTCATGTCGTGAATGAAGCTACCCGTCGTTTCGGCGAGGTCGAAATACTGTTGAGCCAGCGGTTCAACGATCATGTCCGATTCCTTCGACAACAGGGCTACGGCATCTGGAATGTTGGAATGCATTGGATCCGCGAACGGTAACCTAATTCTACTGTATCCGCTGTAAACCGTTAATTGACAGGGACTTCCGAATATTCGCTGAAAATCCATTAATGCATCCGCAACGAACACAGATTTTCA
>JAYWCL010000120.1:0-26975 GCA_043780595.1 Limnoglobus sp. | reverse complement strand
GCACCGACCAAAACGGGCTGGCGACCCTGAAAGATTTCGTCGTGCGCGCCGATGCGAACGGCCTTCAGATCGACGCGCGCATCGATCGCCCGTGCGGCTGTGACGGCCTTCTGAAAGATGTTGCGGACGGTGGTGTGCGCGATCGGATAATCGATGAGATCGCGGAAGAATTCTGCGACGCCGCGAAGCGAACTGTGGTTGATGAGCAGGAGGCCGAGTACCGCCTGCTCGATCCACTTCGACGTGACGGGCAGCGCGAACAAAACCTTATCGTCGTCCTTCGGCGGCGTAAACTCGCGGTCGAGCGCCGACTGCACCTTGCCAGTTTGCGCGGCAACGAATTTTCGGCTGACGTTATGATCGCGTGCGGTCTGACTGACCGACTCGTTCCCGAACCATACCGTCATTTCAGATCACGGAGTCAACGCACTGCCTATCCCTTCACCACCGCCTTGGCGGCGGAGTGGATGTAGTCGCGGTTTAGGTCGGCGATGAACTCGGTGGAGATTTCCTTCGGGCAGGCCGCTTCGCATTCGCCGATGTTCGTGCAGTGGCCGAAGCCTTCGCGGTCGTGCGTGTTCACCATCTTTTTCACGCGCTCGGCTTGTTCGACTTTGCCTTGCGGCATCCGGCCGAGGTGCCCCGTCTTCGCGCTCACGAACAGCATGGCCGAGGCGTTCGGGCAGGCTGCCACGCAGGCCCCGCAACCGATGCATTCGGCGGCATCCATCGCCCGGTCCGCATCGACCTTCGGGATCGGCAGGCTGTTCCCGTCCGGCGCGCCGCCGGTGTTCGCGTTGACGTAGCCGCCGCTCTGGATGATGCGGTCGAATGCCGCGCGATCGACGACGAGGTCTTTCAGCACGGGGAACGCTTTCGCGCGCCACGGTTCGATGTAGATCGTGTCGCCATCGCGGAAACTCCGCATGTGCAACTGGCACGTGGTCGACCCGCGTTCGGGGCCGTGAGCGAGGCCGTTAATCATCATCGAGCACGACCCGCAAATACCTTCGCGGCAATCGTGCTCGAACGCCACCGGCTCGACGCGGTCTTTAATCAACCGCTCGTTCAGAATGTCGATCATCTCGAGAAACGACATATCCGGCTCGATGCCATCGACGGAATACGGCGTCATCTGCCCGCGTGCATTCGCCGAAGCCTGTCGCCAAACGTGGAGTGAGAATTTCATGGGATGGTCTCAAGGATGAATCAGTAAGGAGAATATTGTATCGGTAAGGGATGCCAGACATTCCGGCGTATGGCCTGATTTCCGAAGCTTTTTGGTCTCGGTAACGGTTTCAGCCCCGTGACCCGGAATTGTGGGTTCGACCACGTGAGATCGCGGTCGAGTGGCGTAACCTGGCTTCGACCGTGAGCGGTGGTGAACTCCAGTTCGACGTTCCAGTTTGCAAATCGGCTGGCTCTCTGATGAAGAGTTTTTGGCACGACCTGCGGTGCAGGATTCACGAAAAACACGAGTTGTTCTGGCACGGTATGCGAAGTCCGAACCGTTCGCAAAGAAATTGCTCGTAGTCCCTCTGGTCGGGATGGGTTCCCAGCCGCGCGAATCTGGTTCGCCAACTGTTGGGTAGCCGTGTACTCGTGCGAATGCGGATTAGTCGGTGCATGAGCCGGATAGCCGTACTGTTGGATCGTCAACGGGTGTGAGACGTCGATCAGGGGAATGGGAGTTGAGAACTGAAACTCCCACAATTGACCCTTTTCCATCAGCGGGTAATTCAGAGCCTTTCCGAGTCCCAGCAGCTCGCAGCGTGATAGAGCTTGATGCCATGCCCATTCCGATAGAGCCACCCGAGGATCTTCCGAAGCGTAGACAGTCGCTTGATTCACCACGTGGTATCGGCCCGATCTTCCAAAATAAGAACCCAGCCCTGCTAAAACACTGGTCCACGTGTCTTGCATTCGCGTCATGCGAAACACCGAGGTGTTTGCTGGCAACGTGGTCCACATGCTTACGCTTTCTTCAAAACGCGCCGAGGCTTCGACGAGGAAGTTGCAACTTTTAGGTACCGAATCAGGTTGCCCAGATCGCTTCCGACGCCGGTCTGAAGGTCGACGATCAACTCCGAAAGCGTGGGAACGCGATGCGGGATCCGCTCGCCCGTGATGACGTTCTGGCGTGGCGGTGGTGTCGGTTCGGGCTGATCGATCATCGCTCGGACTTCATCGGGATCGTGTTTGGCTCGATCCGCTAACTCACGAAACATTTCCGTGAACCAAATCGTCGCCTCCGTGTGCTCGTTCGCGATTTCGATCAATTTGTTCTTGCGGTCTTTTCGGGTCGCCAGACCATCGGTTGCGACATTGAAGAGCAGCAGAAAGACGCCTGGATCGATGGCAAGCCAATCGGCATACCATGCCAATTCTTCCGCCCGAGACTTACCGTCGAGTTGTTGCATGAACGAGCCAAAGCGTTTATTCCAATCCTGGAAGTCTGCGTTAATCGCTTCGAGTTTTAGTGTTGGCATCTTGGCACATCTCCGTGGATTTCAAGGCCATTCTAACACGTCACTTATCACTTCGCACGCTCAGACTAATCACTCTTCGGGGTCTCGCAACCGATCGCGAGCCGCTTGTAGTAACTCCCCGTAACGCGGATCGAAAAGCTCGGCCAGTTGCTTTTCAATCTTCCCTTCCAGATTCCACAACGCACGTTCCTCGGCTTGGTCAATGAAAACCAGCGAGTTATCGTCGTCGCATCGGCGGAGATACTCGAACAGCACGAGTGCCTCATCGTGTGTCAGTTGTAACTCGACCAGGTCACTCACTTGTAGCTTCGCACGCTCGGCTTTACCGCGTCCCATGTCAGTTCTTCGACGTTGCGCGTCGGCTCGGCTTCGGGGCCGTTGTAGGTCCAGGCGGCGACGTGGCAGAAATTCTTGTCGTCGCGCTTCGCTTCGCCGTCGTCGTACTGATGCTCTTCGCGGAAGTGTCCGCCACAAGATTCCTCGCGTCGCAGTGCGTCGAGTGCCAGCAATTCGCCGAATTCGAGGAAGTCGTAGACGCGGTTGGCGCGTTCCAGTGCCGTGTTCAGGTCGTTCGCCGAACCCGGCACGCTGAGGTTGTCGAAAAACTCGGATCGCAGTTGGCGGAACTTCCGAATCGCGTCTTCGCAGGATGCCTTCGTTCGGGCCATGCCGACCTGTTCCCAAAGGATCTTCCCCGACTCGCGGTGATACTCGACGGCGGTCTTCGTGCCTTTGGCGTTGAGTAATTTCTTCAGGTGCTCGGTCGTGCTTGCTTCGCTGCGCTTGAATTCGGCGTGGTCGGTCGGCAGGGTGCCGGGCTTCTCGTTCGCGAGCCAGTTCGTGATCGTGTACGGCAGCACGAAGTAACCGTCGGCGAGGCCCTGCATCAGTGCGGAGGCACCGAGACGGTTCGCGCCGTGATCGGAGAAATTCGCTTCGCCGATCACGAACAAACCGGGCACATTCGACATCAACTCGTAGTTCACCCACAGCCCGCCCATCGTGTAGTGCATCGCCGGGTAGATCCGCATCGGGCGCTCGTAGCCGTTCTCGCCGGTGATGCGTCGATACATGTCGAAGAGGTTACCGTACTTTTCTTCGATCTTCGGCTGACCCTGTTTCTGAATCGCTGCCGCGAAGTCCAAGTACACGCCGCGACCGCCGGGTCCGACGCCCTTGCCGTCGTCGCAGGCCCGTTTCGCCGCCCGACTCGAGACATCGCGCGGCGCGAGGTTCCCGAAGCTCGGGTAGAGCCGTTCCAGAATGTAATCGCGTTCGCCTTCGGCAATCTGCGACGGGTGTTTCGCGATGTCGTTGGCGTTCTTCGGCACCCAAATTCGGCCATCGTTCCGCAGCGATTCGCTCATCAACGTCAGCTTCGACTGGTGATCGCCCGCCACGGGAATGCAGGTCGGGTGAATCTGCGTGTAGCACGGGTTCGCGAATGCCGCGCCGCGCCGGTGGGCACGGTACGCGGCCGTGACGTTGCAACCGATCGCGTTCGTGCTGAGGTAAAAGGCGTTCGAGTAACCGCCGCTCGCGATCACCACGGCATCGGCGGCGTACGACTTGATCTCGCCGGTCTGCAAGTTGCGAACGACGATCCCTTTCGCGCGGCCATCGACGACGACGAGATCGAGCATCTCGGTTCGCGGGAACATTTTGACGTTCCCTTGCGAAATCTGCCGCGAAAGCGCCTGATACGCACCGAGCAGAAGCTGCTGTCCCGTCTGCCCGCGACAGTAAAACGTGCGCTGGAGTTGCGCGCCGCCGAAGCTGCGCGTATCGAGCATCCCGCCGTATTCGCGGGCGAACGGCACGCCCTGTGCCACGCACTGATCGATGATGTTCACCGAGACTTCGGCGAGTCGGTGGACGTTCGATTCGCGTGCGCGGAAGTCGCCGCCCTTGATCGTGTCGTAGAACAGCCGCCAGACACTGTCGCCGTCGTTGCGGTAGTTCTTCGCAGCGTTGATGCCACCCTGTGCTGCGATGCTGTGCGCCCGGCGTGGGGAATCCTGGAAGCAAAATGTCTGGACGTTGTAGCCGAGTTCGGCAAGCGTTGCCGACGCACTCGCGCCGGCGAGGCCGGTGCCGACCACCAGCACGGTGTACTTCCGCTTGTTCGCGGGGTTGATGAGGCTCATCTTCTTCTTGAAATTCGTCCACTTTTCCGGCACCGGCCCGGACGGGATTTTGGAATCGAGTGCGAGCATGGCGATAGTTTCCGGTTGGAGCAAAGTTCCCACGACGACCGCAGACGGCGTTACTTCACCGCGCCCGTCCAGATCGCGAGAACGATGGCGAGATTCCCGATGAGTACGGTCCCGGCGATGCCGTAACCGATCGCTTTCACCACTTGGGTAAACCGGCGGTTGACCAGACCCAGCGTCTGGAACACGCTCGGGATACCGTGGCTGAGATGCACGAATAGCAGCACGTTCGCGATGAGGTAAATCGCGCTGATCCACCACGTGCTGAACCCGGCGATCATCATCGCGTACACGTCGTGATGGCCCTTCGCGTCGCGTAATGTCAGGTAATTCACCGTCGAACCATCGGGTGCGGTGACATCGTGAACGAGCGCGAACGTGTAATGTGCCAGGTGGAAAATCACGAACGCGCCGATCACGAGTCCGGTTTGCAGCATCGTTTTGGATGCCGGGTTCGCCTGTGCGGATCGCTGGTAGTAGTACCCGATCGGGCGAGCAGCATTCGTCTGATACTTCAACCGCAAAGCGAGTGTCAGGTGCAACGCGAAGAGGCATAGTAATCCGGCGCGTGCGATCCAGATCAGCGCGCCGAGATCGTGTTTGAGGAAGTTCGCGTAGGCGTTAATGCTCTCGGGGCCGCTGAACAGTTTCAGGTTCCCGATCATGTGAAACAGCACGAACCCGACCAGACCGCTGCCGGTCAGGGCAACGAGTACCTTCTGCCCGACGGTTGTGTTGAGATAAGTATCCGCCCATGCGGTCGCCCCCTTCCCGGCTTCGGCAACCGAGGGGCCTTTGGGGTTGATTGCAGAAGTTGACGACATTTTCACGCTGGCAGTTAGACGCGGCGGGTAGTTGCTTACATGATATGTGGTTTGCTGCGGTTCCGACCAGTGGAGGTGGGCCGGCGGTGAAATCTCGCTCTCACAATCGACGTAAGTCACAATTCCGGACGTTCAAAAACCGTTTTTTTGCCATTTTCGCGTCTCAAAACGACACTTTTTGATCGTCTTTCACTGATCTGTTTCGAGTGTTTTTGCAGTAACTCGAACGGATGTTTTGGGTTACGTCGAGCACCACTCGATTGTCACTCAACGCAACTCGCGCCGAAAATCGACCGAATGCGACCGAAAATCGACCAACATCGACCGAAAATCGACCGGACGCGACATTTCTGTGTCATTTTGCGACACTTTCATGTCACTCCGTGCACGTCGCGAATTCCGACTTACATCGCATCGCCTCCGATTTTTTGACTACGCGAATTCGTGTGGGTGCGCTAACCCAAAGCTCACGGACGACCGGCCTCATAAGGGCTTTCCTAGACTCACTTCGCCTTCTCGGCGCGAACCTGCTTTAGGAATTCGCCGACGGTGATCGTGTCGCTCGGTGGATTCTTGGCATCCGCCAAGAGGAGGCCGTATTCGCGAATGAATAACTCGTAGCGTTTCGCGCGTTGCTGCCTGGGTTGACCGGCATGTGATTCCGATAGATTATCGTTGGCTTCATCGATAGCGAGTTGCAACCACGTGGCCAAACTATGTTCGCCAGCACGAAGATCGATTCGGATTGCAGTTTGCGAGAGTGTTGGCTGTTCCTGACGTGGAACGCGCACCATGCCAGCGACGTTCGCAGATCCCAAAATTGTGCTTAAAACCAGTTCGAGATGAGCCTCCTTTTGCGAATCGAGCTTTGACTTCTTGTCGAACGCCTCACGCAATTGATTCGCGAACGAACCAGAAATCTTTGAAGTTGGTGTTTGAGGATTCGTCATACTATAAGTCCACGTAAGATTCAGATTCTCAATACCAGCCTCGACTTGAACTCTCTGGTTGCCATTGGCGAATGCCGCGTAATCGGCCTCGGCGTTGGCCAGTTCGCCTTTGAGTTTCACCAAGGCTTTTTCTAACACCGCAACATTCATTTCTTGTTGTGAGACCATCAGACCCATTTGTTTCAACTCGGTTGCGGAAATCGCATTTTTCACTTGTTGCATTTGCTCAACGAGTATTTTCGCTTCCTTCAAGCTGAGCAAGGCGATTCGATAGCCTCTTTCCTCCACTACCACTTGCTCGGCGAGGTTCGCGAAGGCGCGTTTGGCCGTCGCGACTTTGATCGCCACGTTGTGTTTGGTTTGCAGCAACTTCGCCTGTGCCAGTTCGACTTCGGCGGCGGCGGCGCGCACGTCGGGGTGGTACCGTACCGCTTCGGCGGTGGCTTCCTCGAGCGTCAGCGGCTTGGGTTCCGGGGCTTTCTTCGGCTTGGCTTCGGGTGCCGGCGCTTGCCCCAACGAGATCATCGCCAGCAGGCCCAACAGCGCGATACTAGTCAGCTTTCGCATGATCGTTCTCCTTTTGAGATTGCTTCAGGTTCATCAACATCCACGAATCGTCGCTCCGAATCGCGGCGAAACCACCTTCCGCAAGGTGTTGCCGATAGCAACGCATCGCCGCTTCCACGCGGCGTACCCGTAGGAACGCATCGCCGGCTTGCTTGTAGAAACTCGCGCATTGCGCGGGGTCGCGCGCCTTTTCCGCTTCGAGTTCGAGTTGCTCCGGCGTCATCACCAAATCATCGCGCGACACTTTCGGCTCGGTCGGTACAGGAACGAACACCTTCTCGATTTCGCGCTCGATTACTGGCGGTGGCGTCGGCTTGCCGTACCAGCCAACCGCACCACCCGCGACGAATATCGCTGCGATTCCGAGCATTGCGGAGCCGCGCCGGATAAATCGTTTGCGACGATGGTGCGCCCACGTTCGCGCGAACAGCCGTTCGCGCAACGCGACGTTTGCCGGTGCTTCGATGGGCGTCAGGAGATCGTCGATTTCATCGTCGGTCATGGGTCGCGCTCGTACTGTTCGCGGAACGCTTGCCGGGCGCGCGACAGCAACGATTCGACCGCCTTCGCGGTTTCGCCGCCGTCGCTGGCGATCCGTTCCACGCTCTGCCGTTCCAGATATTTCGCTCGCAACACCCGCTCGTATCGTTCGGGCAATTCTGCCAACGTCCGTGCCACGCGCTCGGCCCGTTCGCGGGTTTCGTCGATGCCCGGCGCGACGAGATGTTCGCTATTTTCCAGGACGCTCACCCGCCGTCGGTAGCGCGTGCGACTTCGCAATTGATGCCGAAGCACATTCGCAGCAATGCCGCAGACCCAAGCCGCAAACGGACAGGTGTGCGGGTCGAAGGTTCGCAGTTTCCGGATCGCGGTCATCCACGATTCTTGCAAAACATCATCGACCAAGTCGGGGAGGCCGCTCGCCCGCCAACGGACGTAAGCGGCCACGCTATCGAACGACCCATCGTATAGCGTTCGCCATGCGTCGGCATTTCCGCACGCGGCCAAATCGCGTAGCGCGAGTTCCTGCCACACATCGCGGGCTTGCGCCATCTCGCTCCTGTTTAGGCCATTACTGGGAGAGTGCCCGCCCAAACTGCAATCATCCGAAAGTTTGCGGGAAATGCAAAACCCACCGAGATAAACTCGGTGGCTCGTTGCACGATAAGTCGTACTGAATAGGTATCCGGCCTACTCCCCGAGGTGCGATCCGATGGCGAAATTCTCACTCACCAAACGCGAACTCGCGTCGGGCGAGCTGCCTCTGCTCTGCATGAAGTGCAGCAACACAATCCTCAAATCCGTCAACAAGTTGCTGGTGTTTCGGCCAGGGCAAGTCACTGCCGTCATCGTGGTTTGCGCATTAACTGGTGCTGGTATTTTGGCCGCCGTCATTACCAAACTTGGTGGTTTTCGCAGCGCCTTCAGTGTTTTCGCAGCGATCGCCTTCTTCGCACTTCGAGGTCCAATTGTCAAAATCCCGACACGATTGCCGGTGTGCGACAAGCATCGCGATCAAAGGAAGAGGCCGTCTCTTATCATGCTTGGATTTTTTTCCATCGGAGCGATTTTAGCATTTATCCCAACGTATATATTGGATGAGCGAAACGTCAGTTTGGTTTCAATACTTTTTAATGCGGGACTCGTCGTGATGGCCATCGGATTAATATTCGGAGGCATAATGCGCAGCGGCGAAATCTTAATCGCATCGGTCGATGGAGAAAACGTCATACTAACGAACATTTCTGGCGAATTCATCGTATCGCTCACCGAACAACGCAAGAACGCTCCTGTTCCTGTCGTCGAGGACATCGCCGTTGACCCGATCTACAGAATGGCCGAGTTGCCGGATGACAAGGAAAGCTGGCGGAATATCGATTTGACGGATTGATTTTTAGCACAGAAGACGCCGCTGCAAACGTGGTAGAATCGATTTGCGATTCAACATTCTGGGCACATAACATGATCCGCACTTGGCCGTTCTTGCTGCTCGCGTTCGCGGGAATCGTGCCGTTGGCGTTTGCCCAAGAGAAGCCCGTGCTGGACGACTCCGTTGCGTTGGCGGCGACGAAACAGGGGCTGCAACGCCTGTACCAGGCAGGGCGGAACTGGCAGGAAAACGCGACCTGTTTTTCGTGTCACCATCAGCCGCTGCCGATGTTCGCCGCCATCGAATCGGCGAAGTTCGGCATCCCAATCGAAGTGAAAGAGCTGAAATTCCAGTCCGATTTCACGCACGACTACTTCCAGCCGCGCATCGAAACGATGAACGCGGGGAAGCACGTTCCCGGTGGTTCCGCAACGGCGGGATTCGGGCTGTGGGCGATGATGTTGAACCGCCGCCCGCCCGACGACACCACGACGGCCATCGTCGCGTACTTGTTGCAAGTCCAAGGAATTGCCGGTGCGAAGGCGAAGATCGAAGGTCCGTGGGCACCGTCGTGTACGCGGGTGCCGATGAATTCCAAGGTGGGCACGACGGTTCTCGCGCTGATCGGCATGAAGCATTACGCCACCGAATCGCAGCGGAAGGACGTCGACAAAGCCGCGACGCTCGCGGAAACGTGGCTCGCGAAGGCACCGCTCGACAGCACCGACGACCGCTTCTGGCGGCTCTGGGGACTGCATCTTTTCGCTGGAAATGCAGCGACCATCGAGGAGATTCGCACGGCGCTGATCGCCGCCCAACTGAAGGATGGCGGTTGGGCGCAGACGACGAAAATGACGAGCGATGCCTATGCGACGGGGCAAGTGCTCTACGTGCTACGCCAGACAGGAACGCGGCGCGACGACGCGATTGCCATGCGTGCCGCCGCCTACCTGATTCGCACGCAACAGGCCGATGGCTCGTGGCGAGTGGAAACGCGAGTGAAGGCGGTTCAGCCGTACTTCGATAATGGCGACCCGTACGAGAAACATCAATTCCTATCGGTGGCCGCCACCTCCTGGGCCACCGCAGCACTCGCCCAAATGTTACCCGCCGCGAAGCGGTAAGGACAGATTGCTGACGGCTTGTACCCCAGGTTATGTGAAGTTGGCCTTTCTGTTGCATTTCAGCGACGACTATCATTCGATTTCTGTTACCTCTCCGTTTCGGAGAGGGGCCGATTTTTCGGCCTGTAGGGCTGATAGAACCGGACCTTTCAGGCCCGAAAACCACGGCCTCCGTCACCCGAATACGTCGTCGAGGTCGGGGTTGTGGCGGAGATCTTTGGGCGGCTCGGGTGCGAGTTTTTCGAGCGGTTCGCCGAACGGAGCGATGAGTGCCTCGGCGGCGACGCGGATGGCTGTGCGTTTCGCTTCGGCCATCTTCGCGAATTCCGGCCCCATCGCGGCCGCTTTCGTCGGGTCCATTTTCTCGGTCAGCATTGCATAGCGCCGACGAATCAAATTCGCATCGAGCGCCATGCCCGGTTCGATTTCCAGCACGGCACGATGGTCGACAATCGGTATCGCAGCGGGTGCGGGTGGCGGTACCGGCACGGATTTCGGCGTCTCGACAATCGCTTCGCCGAAGTCGGCGGCAATGCGGGTTCGCAACTGGCTCTTCTTGCCGGATGGCGATCCGGTTGCCATCGCATCGACGAATGCGAGTAGCGTTTTCTGCTCGGTGCGCGTCGTGACACGCTTCACTTCCGCGAGCACGCTGGCTTCCTTCGGGTTCGACTTTTCCGTCGTTTCCATTAGCGGATCGACGGCTCGTGCCATGGCGGCATCGTGGCCGAACAAACTCATGAGCAGCGTTCGTATCTGCAATCGTTCGGCCTTGGCCACGCGGCCATCGCACTTAGCCACGAGGTACGCAAACCGTGTAATCGCAATCAACTTCAACTCGGCGGCATTTGTTGCTGTGTGTGGCGACAACACCGGCGCAGTCGTGGACTTCAGCGCAGCTTGGAACAAGTCGCCGTGTGCCGCAGTTGGCGCTTTCGCGGCTGCGGTGGTCGTCGCGGGGCGGCGTACTGGCGGCGGTTCGGGTGGGATCGGCACAACTGCGGGTTTTGGCTTCTGGTCGGCTTTCGTCCACATCGGCGTCGGCAGCGGGCGGGCCATGAGTTCATCGGACAGCCCAAAAATCGGTACGTTGCGTGCGAACGAATGGAACGTGATCTTCTCGACGATTCGAAACAGTTGATTGCACTGAATGGCGGCATCTTTGTTGGCGTCATACTCCTCAAGCATATCGACGATTCGGTTTTGATCCGCAATCGGAAACGAGTTGAGACTGCGTTGAAACGCCAATCCTTCGGGGCAAATTCCTTCTTCGAACATCGTCATCGACCGCGAAATCAGCGAGCGGTAGGCGATCATGATCTCGTATGCTTTCGCACGCCCGATGCCCGGTATCGCTTCGAGATTCTTTTCTTGCAAATCTTCGGCGGTGGAATAGCCCGCTTCATTCAGTTTCAGCACGGTGCCGGGACCGATGCCTGGAAATTGCATGAGTGCATTCAATGAAACACCGCTGATATATTTCTCGCGTGCCTGTCCATATCGAACGCCGAAACCGTCGTAAGACGTTTGTAATGTGCGCTCGAGTTCCTGAATTCGGGCTCTGAGCTGTGTTGTGTGTGCGACGAGTTTCCCGCGCCAGATTTCCGGCGGCCAACGCCGAAACGCGCGCATCGCCAATTTGTACGACAACCCGACTAACGCGATGGCTAATGCCACGATGATACCGAAGGCGATCAGCGCCGTCTTCATGTCGAATCCAATGGACCGTTGAAACGAGTGCAAACGGATTTTATGTAACGGTACGACGTTGTTCGATAGGTAGGCGAACCGAATCGATTCTGCGCGTCGTAGCGATTGCGCCCGCGAAATTGGTCTTGGCGCAAGTCTGCACAATCGGCACATTAGTACCGGCGTGCTAGCGTACATTCAGGAGGATCGGACAATGCGCAATCTACTCGCGTTAGTGGGGCTGGTTTTGGTGCTTTTCGTGGCCGTCGGCTGGTTCCGGGGCTGGTATACGTTTCAACTTTCGCCCGGCAAAGATGGCCGCACGGACTTTAACGTCAGCGTGGATACCAGCAAAATGAACGCGGATCGCCGCGATGGGACTTCCAAAGTCGGCGACTTCATCGACGGCTTCAAAAAGCCCGATAGCACCGCACCGACCAGTACCGCATCGCCCGCAGCCGGTCTGCCAGGGCCGAAAGCATTGAAGTAACGCGAACCAACGCATAGGCGAGCGGTGGGTGTAAGCCCACTGATCCTGCCACCGTCGTGCGCAGCAGGTGTGGGTAGAGATTGTTTCATCGAAATTGAGGTTGTCTGCGACTCAGGAAGAATCAGGGGAGTTACCTCCCCCGCTCGCCAAGAATGCGAATCATCCCGCTACGAATCGACTAACTCCGACCAGGCCTTCTGCAATTTCTGGTACATCGGCCCCGGCCAGGGGTGTTCCCCATCGTTCAAATATCGCACCCCGGCAAGGCCGAACCCCGTGCCGGTCAGCATCAGTTCGGTCTGCGGTGTCATCGCCGATAGCGGCAGCCGCGATTCGGCGAACGGGATGTCATGGGTGTGGCACAACTCTTCGATCACTCGCAAACTGATACCGTCGAGGATGGCGGAACGCGGCGGCGTCACGACGGTGCCATCGACGACGGCGAGCAAGCTGCCGATGGCGGTTTCGGTCAGCGTGCCGAGCGTATCGTCGGAAAGCAGCGCGATCGCGTGCGGGGTCGATTTCGCCAACTGGTCTGCGATGTGCCACATCATCCGGCTACGATGCTTCACCGTCGGCGGCAGAATATCGGATGCGGTGGAATGCGTTCCCACGGTGACGAGTTTCACGCCTTCGGTTGCGAACTTTTGATATCGCGCCACCGGTACGGGGTACGTCACCATGCCGAGCGTGGGCGGGCCGTTCTCGGTGTGGCCCACGTAAAAACCGAGCGGGCCAGGCGTGGCAAACGTCACGACTTGCAGTTCGCCATCGGGTGTCGAGTTGTGTGCGATCAATTTTTCCGCGATGGCCGTGAGTTCGGCATCGCTGGCAAGAAGTGGCACGAAACAGGCCGCACAGTCGCGGCGAAACCGCGTGAGGTGATCGTTCCAGCGAAACAGCCGGTGCCGGTAGGTGCGGGCGTTATCGACGACCGTGACCCCACCGACGAACCCGGCATCGTTCCACGCCAGCCCGCCTTCCGCAAACGGCAAGTATCGACCATTCGAGAAGGCAAGCATCGGCGTGTCGCATTCTGTAGTATCAATCGCTATTACGCAACTTCAACAACAACCGCAAGATCTCGATATACAGCCATACCAGCGTGACCATCAGCCCGAACGCGCCGTACCACTCCATGTACTTCGGGGCATTGGCGCGAGCGCCACTTTCGATCACGTCGAAGTCGAGAATCAGGTTGAGTGCGGCAATCACGACGACGATCACCGAGAAGCCGATGCCGATTGGCCCTGCCGCGTGGATGTATGGCACTGCGATACCGAAAAGGCCGAGCACGATCGTGGCGAGGTAGACGAGGCAAATCGCGCCGGTGGCGGCAATCACGCCCATCTTGAACTTCTCGGTCGCGCGGATCAACCCGGAGGTATATGCGAGCAGCATCGTCACGAGTACGCCGACGGTGAGTAACCCCGCCTGCAAGACCATGCCTTGATATTGCCCCTCGAAAAACCCGGAGAATGCGCCGAGAAGTGCGCCTTCCGCCACCGCGTAGATCGGTGCGACGTACGGCGAAGTCTTCGGGCTAAAGCAGATGACGAGGCTGGCGATGAAGCCGACGATCAGCCCGCCGAAGATGGACATCATCATGGCCGGGCGGTTGACGCTCATGCCGTCGCCGACGCCGTTGGGGAACACGATCGACCAACTGACGCCCGCCGCCGCGAGCAACAGCGCCGTCAGGATGCCGGTCTTCAGCACCGCACCGTTCACGGTCATCGTTTGGGAACGCGGCGAGTCGTACGATTCGCTCCGAAACGCGGCATCATTCAACGCAGGGTTCGCAGTACGCATTGTGGCTCCAGTGAAAGGGGACCGATACTATCGCAGACATTATACCAGACGTGCCGCACCGGACGTGCCGCAAAGTGTGAGAGAAGGCTTGACACGGTTCCTGCTCGCTTCGGTTTTGGGGTAGTAGGTGCCTTTTGCTCTCACCCACACGGATACCATCAGTCAAACGTGCAATTTGCGATCTGACGTAAGTCGGAATTGGCGTCGCGTCGCGAACGTACGCAAAACGGTCGCGTTACGACGCAAAAGTGTCGCATTACGACGCGAAACAGTCGCATCGCGACGCGAAACGGTCGCATCGCGACGCGAAACGGTCGGTACTTCCGGCGGATGTGGAATCGCGAGCCTCGACATAACCGACGATAAGCGTTCGAGATACCGCAAAAAGGCCCGTTCACAGACTAACGATTGCGATTACGAGTGGCGTTTTTGGGTCGCAAAAATTGAAAAAACACTCCAAAAAACGGTTTTTGAGCCTCCGCAATTCCGACTTACGTCGATTCCGGCGTTAAAACAATCGCCCGGTTCCCACCGATCGAAGCCGCCGCCAGTTTCATCGCCGAATTCGCGTGAGATTTCACGAACCTCCGCTATAGTATTCTTTACCGGGTTGCAGACTCCTCAAGCCCGGTAGCCGAAAGGCCGAACGATACAGGCGTTGTACCGATCTCCCCCGTTCCCTCGACCCTGGCGGTGTGATGGACGAGCTTCAGCACGAATGCGGTATTGCGGCACTGTATTGCTTGCCCCACCCTATCGAACGAATCGACGCGGCGGGCGCTTCCTCACCCGACGACAGACCCCCGGTTTACAGTGGCGATCCGGACCTCGTGGCCCGGCTGATGCCGCGAATGTTGCTCGATTTGCAAAATCGCGGGCAACTGGCGGCGGGGTTCAGCGGGTACCACCCGACGCGCGGCAAATTGATCGATACGTACAAGGAACTCGGCACCGTACACGAAGCGTTTCGCATCGGGCGGCCCGAAAAGCACGCGAGCATCTTGGAAGAATTCGGCGGGCGCGCGGTGATCGGCCACGTGCGCTACGCAACTTGCGGGCAGGATAGCCGCGAATACGCGCAGCCATTCGAGCGGAAACATTCGCAGAAATGGAAGTGGTTCGCCTTCGCGTTCAACGGCCAACTCGCGAACTTCGGCCACCTCCAGCACGAATTGCTCAGCAATCATCCCGATTATCACATCGTCCGCAAGGATAACGACACCGAAGTGATTTTGCATTATCTGGCGAAGGAGATGCAGACGGCGGAGCGGCCGGATTTGGTGCAAGTGTTCGCGAACCTCAGTCAGAAATTCGACGGTGCTTACAACATCGTGTTCATGAACGCCCAAGGCGATATGGTCGTCTCGCGCGATCCGCTCGGCATTCGCCCACTCTGTTACGCCACCGATGGCCGCCTATTCGCCGCCGCCAGCGAGAGCGTGCCGCTGCTGAACCTCGGCTTCAAGAATATCCGTTCGCTCGAACCCGGCGAACTGATTCTGATTCGCGATGGCAAGATGACGATCCACCGCTACGCCCCGAATCAGAAGACGGCGCACTGTTTCTTCGAGTGGATCTATTTTGCGAACGTTGCCAGTACGCTCGACGACCGCAGTGTTTACCTGTCGCGGTCGGCATTGGGCAAGGAACTGGCGATCCAGGAACGTCGGCTGAATCTATTTAATATCGACAAGGAAGATACGATTGTCGTGCCGGTGCCCGACACCGGGAAAGCCGCCGCTGACGCGATGGCGTTCGAACTCGGCATCCCCGTTCGCGAAGGTCTGATTCGCAATCGCTACGTCGGTCGCACCTTTATTGAAGGCGGCAACCGCGCGGATAAAGTCCGGATGAAGTTCACGCCGCTCCGCGAAGTGCTGCAAGGTAAGAAGGTCATCCTCGTCGAGGATTCGATCGTCCGCAGTACGACGCTGAGTACGCTGTTGAACTACATTCGCGATCAGGGCGGCGCGAAGGAGATTCACGTGCGCGTCGCCTGCCCGCCGATCATTTCGCCTTGTTTCTACGGTATCGATATGTCGACCGTGAACGAACTGTACGCACCGACGCGGATGTCCGGGAGTGTGCCAACGCCCGAAGAACAGCAGCGGATGGCGTACGAACTCGGCGCGAACAGCTTGCTGTATCTGCCGCTCGATGCCGTATCGCGAAGCATCGGGTTGCCCGCCGAACGCCTCTGCCGTGCCTGCCTGACGAAAGAGTATCCGACGCCCGCCGGCGAGGAACTGCAACAGCTTTCGCTGCGCGCCACCACCCGCACGTACGAAACCGTCAAAGACCTCATCGCCGCCGCCGCCGAGGGTTGAACGATGTCCACAGCCATTCATGCCGACCCAACCCCGATGCGTGCCGATGCCGATGGAGTGATCCGTATCGGTACGACTCGGGTCACACTCGACACGCTTTTCGCGGCTTACTGCGACGGCGCGACGGCAGAAGAAATCCACCTCCGGTACGAGTCGGTTCCGTTGGCCGACGTCCATGCGGTGATCGCATATTGTTTGCGACATCGCGACGAGATTGACGTGTACTTGTCGGATCGAATTACGGAAGCGAGCGCCGTCCGCGAACGTGTCGAAGCCCGCCAAGGCGTTCAAGCGATCCGCGAACGATTGATGAAACGTAAAGCGTCATGAAATTGCTCGCCGACGAAAATTTCGATGGGCGTGTGGTACGCGCGATTCTCCGAAAGAGACCGAATTTCGACTTGGTGCGAGTAATCGACGTCGGTTTAAGTGGTGCAACAGATCCCGAGGTTTTGGAGTGGGCATCTAGCGCCGGTCGGCTCGTCGTTACGCATGATGTGACAACGATGGTTGGCTTCGCGTATCAGCGAGTTGAGGCCAACTTATCCATGCCCGGATTGATCGAAGTGCCAACGCGGTTATCTACCAAAGTAGTGGTCGATGATTTGCTGATGCTCGCAGATGCGAGTCTGACCGATGAGTGGGAAGGCCAAGTGATTTATCTGCCGCTCTAACTGATAATAAGAGTCAAAGCCCAGGAACGCTCGTCCCTGGGCTTTTCAGACAGTTGTTTCACGAGGCTTGCTATGTCGGACGATGCGAATGTCTTTACGGCTTACGAGATCTTTTCGCCGCCGAATATGAAGCTCGAAGCGGCCCCGCTCGAACGCGACTGGATGGATGCGTCTAACCAGCGATTTGCGTACCGCTGTTTGCCGTTGAACATTGCCAACCAGAACGGCTGGTTCCTGACATGCCCGTGCAGTTTTGAAATCTACTGGTATGGCGGCGACGCGAAGACCGACATCGACATTCGTTACCTCGAACACAAAGACCCGTCGGTGACGAGCCACTTCGGTTACGGCGTGCTGACGTTCTCGCCACCGTTCCTGTTTCGTACGCCCAAGGGCATCAACCTCTGGGTGAAGGGACCGGCCAACCGCATCAAAGATGGCGTGCAGGCGCTCGAAGGCATCGTCGAAACCGACTGGGCGAACTCGACGTTCACGATGAACTGGAAGGTCACGCGGCCGTTCGAGTGGATCCGCTTCGAGCGCGACGAGCCGATCTGTATGCTCGTACCGATCCCGCGTGGGCTGGCGGAATCGATGGTGCCGCAGACGGCGGCGCTCGCGTCGGACCCGGAGCTTTTGGAGAAGTACAAAACGTGGGAGGCGGGTCGGCAGAACTTCCTCGGCGGGCTGGCGAGTTTCGACCCCGCCACCATTCAACGCGGCTGGCAGAAAGACTATTTCCAAGGCAAAAAGATCGAGGGCGGCACCTTCGACGGACACCAGACCCGCCTCAATATCAAAGAGTTCACCCCGCGAAAAGACGCCTAATTGGGAGTTTCCCTTCGAGACGGCCACTTCCAAACTGAAGTCATTCTGAAATTTCTCAGCAAGTTACCCCTCTCGCTATGCCGATAATAGCGATTATCCGTGCGATGATGCGCCCGGATAGGCAGGGGATCGAACGATGCTGCGACGACGAAACCTCCGGTTGGAAACGCTCGAAGTCCGCGATCAGCCGAGCGTGGCCACACCACCTTCGGTGGCTTCGCTCTCGGGGAGCGTGCTCACCGTTACGGGGAACGAATTCGACAACCGCATCGAGATCTTCCGCGATGTCACCGATGTCGTCGTTCGCGATCGCGGCAATGAAATTGGCCGTTTTGCCGTCGTGGCCGTGAACTCGATTTCGGTGAACGCGCTCGGTGGCGACGATACCGTGTTGGTGTCGCGGAAATTGCTGATACCAGCAACGATAGTCGGTGGAACGGGCCGCAACAAACTGGCGGGTGGTGGCGGTACGAACGTACTGGTTGGCGGCAGTTCGGCGGACGTTCTGAAGGGCGGCACCGGTTCGAATACGTTCACGGGGAACGGCGGCCGCGATAACTTATTCAAAGTCGGTTTGCTCGACACGATTACCGCATCGCCGGGTAGCCGGGCGTTGCGCGAAGATGCGTTGCCGATCCCGTTCGGCTCGCTCGGGCAGCCGCAGGAACTCATCACGGCCAGCGACGTTGGTACGCTCTTAAAGCGTGCCGCAGCGGCTTCGAGTACGACCGATGCGATCATCGTCATCGTCGACCGCAATGGTCGTATTCTCGGCGTGCGCGTCGAAAGTGGCGTGCCCGCCGAAATCCAGAACGACCCCGCGAAACTCGTGTTCGCAATCGATGGTGCCGTTGCCAAGGCACGCACCGGCGCGTTCTTCGGCAACAACGAAGCTCCGCTGACTTCCCGCACGATCCAGTTCATCAGCCAATCGACGATTACGCAGCGCGAAGTCGATTCCAACCCGAACGACACGAACCCGAATTCGACGGTACGCGGGCCGGGATTCGTGGCCGCCGTCGGCACGAAGGGGCACTTCCCGCCGGGCATCGCGTTCACCCCGCAAGTCGATCTTTTCGGCATCGAACACACCAACCGCGATGGCACGTCCGGCCCCGGTTTGGACCGCATCAAAGGCACCGCCGACGATGTGCTGTTCAACCAGCGGTTCAACCTCGAACGCAACTTCGTCCCCGTGGGCCAGGAGTTGTTCGCCCCCGATTCGTACGGCGTCGAATCGGGGTTGTTACCCGGCGCGCAATCTCGCGGCATCGCCACACTGCCCGGTGGCATTCCGCTCTACAAAAACAACCAGATCGTCGGCGGCATCGGCGTGTTCTTCCCCGGTAAAACTGGTTTTGCCACCGAAGAAAACTCCTCTCTGAGTAGCACGTTCGACCCGACGAAACCGGATCGTTCGCTCGAAGCCGAGTTCATCGCGTTCGCAGCAGGTGGGGGGTTGCAGGGGCTTGTGCCTGTCGGCGCGCTCGGTGGTGTCGAACTGCCACCCGGATTCAAAGGGATCCCCGTTATTGGCACGTCGCGAATCGACCTCGTCGGCATCCAACTCGACGTTCTCGGGCCGGGCGGTTTGGACAACGGCATGAATGTGCTCAAACAAGTCGGCGTCGCCGTAAAAGTGGGCACCGGCGACCCGTTAGGTGGCAAGAATCAAGTGATCGCTGCGGGAGGTGTGACGACACGTGCTGGGGTTCGTGCGGCCGAAGGCTGGCTGGTCACGCCGCACGATGGCGATGGTATCACCGCTTCGGACGTCGAACTCATCATTAACAGCGGCATCGAACAAGCCTTCGATACGCGGGCCGCGATTCGTTTGCCGGTCGGCCAACGTACGCGGATGGTGTTCGCCGTTGCGGACAAAACCGGGAAGATTGTCGGCCTTTTCCGGATGCCCGACGCGACGATTTTCTCGATCGATGTTGCCGTCGCGAAGGCACGCAACGTGGCCTATTACGCGAACGCCGACGAGTTGCAGCCGATCGACCGCATCGACGATGTCCCGCTCGGTACGGCATTCACGAATCGCTCGTTCCGCTACCTGGCGGAGCCGCGCTATCCGCTCGGTATCGACGGCACGCCGCCTGCGCCGTTCTCGCAATTGCTCGATGGCGGTGCCGATCCGCTTACGGGGTTGCAGGTTGGCCCACGGCTGCCCGCGTCGGCGTATCAGAGCGTCTACGGTTACGATGCGTTCAACCCTGGCACTAATTTCCGCGACAAGACCGACATCAACAACGCGAACGGCATCGTCTTCTTTCCTGGCAGTGCCCCGCTTTACAAGAACGGCCGTCTTATCGGCGGTTTCGGCGTCAGCGGCGATGGCGTCGATCAGGACGACATCGTCACCGGTGCGGGGCAGGTGCGTTACGGCGTGCCGCTCAGTATCCCGCGCGTCGATCAGCTCTTCATCCGTGGCGTTCGCGTGCCGTACCAGAAAACCAACCGCAATCCCGAGGGGTAAATTCGACGTAAGTCACAATTGCGGAGGCTCAAAAACCGGTTTTTGGGGTGTTTTTCCGGGTTTTGAGACCCAAAACGTCGGGGTTTTTGATCGCAAGCAACTGATCCGTAATTCGTATCTCACACGATGGTTGATGGTTACGCCGATTGCCATCGACTCGACACGCGGCGCAATTACCGACCGAAAAGCGACCGAAAGCGACCAAAAATCGACCGAATGCGCCTTTTCTATGTCATTTAGGCGCACTTCTATGTCATTTTGCGACACTTTTGCGTCACTCCGTGCGCGTCGCGAATTCCGACTTACGTCCCATCGCCTGCGATTTTTTGACTGGCAGGATTCGTGTGGGTGGACTTTCCCAGTGCTATCAAAAAATCGGATATGGATATTGACAATCGAAATGCAATTGAACCACACTCCCGAAAGCCCAGCGACGACCGTCGCTGGGCGCTGGTTTCCGTTCCGGAATTCGTCGCGGCTAATTCTTCCGGAAGTCGATTTGTTTCGTCTCGGCGAGGTCGACTTCCTCGTCGCCTAATAGCAGTTGCTTGCCGCCGAAACAGCGGGCGGGGCCGTCTTCGGGAATGTGATCGGTTTCGATTCCGAGGCTGAAGCCGTCGCCTTGGCCATCGATGTGCGGGTAGCACATCGGTAAGATTGCGTCCCACTCGGTAGCATCGGATAGCCGCAATTGTGCGGGGCGGAATGCACAATCGAGCACGTTGACGGCGGGGCGGATCGTCACGCGGCGCAGTTGCTCGAACGGAATCCAGACGTAACGTTTGCCGATGAATGCTTCTAGCACCGAGGCGAATCGATCGTCGATATCGCGAAGTCCATCGAATTCGCGACCGTCGATGTGGCCGATGAGGTGCGGGCTACTGTCGTCGGCGCGATCCATCTTGTCGCCGGCCGCTTCCCTTTCGCCGTTTCGCAAACAGCGAATCGCCTGCCAACGGCGTCGCGCATGATGCGGCGCATCGAACAGAAACTCGGGCCGCTTTCCGCGCGACCGATCGTGTGCCGCCCGCAAAATCTGCCGGAATCGACGCCGCGCCACCGGCCATTCGGGATCGGGCGATTCGATCACTTGCAGTTCGCGCCACGCATCGAGAACGCGCCCCGCAATCGCGAGCAATTCGACGTGAAGCAACAACAGCGCCGCATCACTCGGTGCCTCTTGCAACTGCGTTTTCACGATACTCAGCGCAGTATCCAGGTCGCCTTCAACGAGGGCTTCGGGTACGGTCATGGCCGGTTCTTACCTTGTAAACGTGCGAACCAGCGACGGAAGAACCCTGGCTGTGAGGTGGGTTCCTCGGTAACGAACGATGGCAGGCCGGGCATCGTGTCGGGGCCATCGGCGAAGGCGCGACCGGTGTCTTTCGCCGCCGCCATCGCCAACCGGTCGAGTTTGCCCGTGGCTAACGGCGCGAGGGCATCGACCACCGCCATCGCGTTCAACGGACGCCGGTCGGGCGATTTTTCCAACAGCGACGCCAAAATTGCGGCCAAAACCGGCGGCGCGGACAGCACCAACGGCGCGGGCCGTTCCTTGTGCGCTCGCATCTTGGCGTGCGGCGTCGCATACGCCGGGCTGGTGAACGGCGGCTGACCCGCAAGCAAATAATAGAGCACGCAACCCAGCGAATACAGGTCCGAACGCGGCGTCGCGTTTGCCGCATCGTCCCATTGTTCGGGGGCCATGTAGTCTGCGGTGCCGAGGTACGACGACCCCGTAATCTGCGAATCGACCCCCGCGGTCAGGCTCGCCAGCCCCATGTCCAATAATTTCACCGTACCATCTTCGGTGAGGAGCACGTTCGATGGTTTCACATCGCGATGGATGACACCCTGCATATGGGCGTGCGAAAGGCCGAGCGCCACCGCACGGATGGCCGTTGCGGCATCGGCGGGGCAGAGCGGGCCGGTTCGCTGGACGACCTTGCTAAAGTCTGGCCCTTTGATGAGTTCGAGCGCCAGAAACGGTACGCCGTCGGCCTCGCCCGCATGAAGCGCCCGCACGATATTCGGGTGATCGAGCCGCCCGATCGCTTCCCACTCGCGGCGAAACCGCGCCCGCAAACCCGGCTCGGCGACCATCGAACGCGGTAGCACCTTTAACGCCACGCGATTCTTCAACTTCTCGTGTTCGGCTTCGTACACGATGCCCATACCGCCTTTGCCGATCATGCGAATGATCGTATACGGCCCCACCGTCGTCATGAGCGCGTCGTTCAGCGTCGTCTCTTGGCGCAGTTCGTCGAATATCGACTGCGTCGTCGATGTGGGCATGTCGGTGGCCATGTTCGGCAAAATCGCGGCCACGCGATTCCGACACTCGGCACAGACTTTGAGATGCCGCGCCACCGCTAAGTGCTGTTCGAGGACGAGCACCCCACTGCGGAACGCAATTAGCTCGGCCGGAATGGGGCAAGTCGTCACAGGCAACGGAGATCCTTCGCGGACGAAGCAGGGAAATGATGTCAACTGAATTGTATAGAAGCCAATTGAAACATCACGCAATCGAGGTAGATTCTAAGCGTGCTATACTTTGAGCGGGGTGATACGATACGTTTTTGTTAGCCCGACGCGCAAGCGAGGGGAACCCGCGAAAAGGCACGCGATCTCAGAAACGATAGTAATCCCTCGCTAGCGCGTTTTGAAGTTGCGCGATTTGCAGTTCCGGCACGGGTTTTTGGAACACTTGCGTTCCCAAATGCCCGTCTTTCGGCCTGTAGGGCCGATTCTGTCAGCCCAGGTCGGAGCGAGCAAAGCGAGCGGAGGCCTGGGTATCGTTGTTGGAATGTCCATCGGCCCTGAAAGGGGCCGTTCATCGCCCGGTTTGCGGCGAGGTTTCGTCAGGGTTTGTGCCTGAACGGCCCCTTTCAGGGCCGAATCGTGGGTGCGGCGGGTACCCAAGGCTTCGCGGCTACGCCGACTTCGCCTTGGGCTGGTAGAACGAGCCTTTCAGGCTCGAAGATGTCTGATATGTGCTAATCGGATCGTAAACAGCGCAACTTCAAAACGCGCCAGCGAGGGGAACCCGCGAGAAGGCACGCGATCGTAGAAACGATAGTAATCCCTCTCTAGCGCGTTTTGAAGTTGCGCCAAATTGCAGTTCCGACACGGGTTTTTGGAACACACCTGCGTTTCCAAATGCCAGTCTTACGGCCTGTAGGGCCGGTTCTATCAGCCCAAGGCAAAGCCTTGGGTATGGTGTTGGAATGTTCACCGGCCCTGAAAGGGCCGTTCACCGCCCTGTATGCGGTGAGGTTTTGCTATGGATGTTGTTTGAACGGCCCCTTTCAGGGCCGAATCGTGGGCGGTCAGGTACCCAAGGCTTCGCCGACTTCGCCTTGGGCTGGTGGAGTGAGCCTTTCAGGCTCAAAGACGGTCGGATACGTGATATTCCGGATCGAGAAAGCGCAACCCCTTGCTTGCGCTGCGGGCTGGCATGAAAACAGATTCATTGCCCTCGGTCGAAATATCACAGCGGTCGCGACTCGGCGCGCCGAAGGCGATCACCGCGACGGCTCACAAGCTCGCGCGAATCTTCTACTTAACAAAAGGGTCAGTGTCATTCGACTTGAACCGCATGTTGGGCAGGTTCGTCTGTTTTATCTTCTCTGTTTTACCTTCAAATTCAGCGTCGGTCTTCATTCCGGCCTGGCGGCCCAAGCGACCGCCAGGGTTCCGAGGTCTGGAAGGGAAACGCGATTGAGTTTGGTTACTGCTGGATCGAAGTTCATGTTAACAGTCCTTGCGATGCTGACAGCAAGTTGAAGGTGGCCGTGGCGGTTAAAGGCCAAAGGGCAGTTATACACCCCGATTTGCCTACCTGGTCCAACAAACCTGGGGTTGGCCTTGAACAGGAAGTTGAGGTCGGCTTCCGAGATGTCGCATTTCTCGCTAATGACGAGCGTTTGTGTCTTTTCGAACAGAATCAGAACTTTTTTCGTGGTGCTTGCATGTCCTTCATGGCGTATTGGCTGGTCGATGAAGTCTCCGGTGGGAGCGACCACCACGACTAGGTTGTAACCGATCGTCTCGGTTCGGCCGTGGCGAAACATGACCTCTCGGTCGGGAAATTCGTAGGCGACAAAGTCTCGAAACAGTTCGAAGGTCTCGAACTCCTCAAACCGTTGTACGAATCCGCGCTGCTCAATCCAGCTCAGCAGTTCGCCGTCAAAACCGAGCGATTGATCCGCCTCTTCGAGCAAGCGTCGGGGTGGATTAACACGGACGAAAGCGCCGTCTCGCTTGTAAAAGCTCCATTGCCGCGACAGATCAGACAGGAACAGCAAGACTGATTCAATCGGCTTCGTCATTGGTTTGTCCTTTGAGATCGTTCTGGGGTGGCGCAACCAGCCGCCGTCCCCACCGACCCACCGACCCACGCCGGGAACACCGCCGGGCGTGGAGATAAGGCGGGCCGGCCGACCGCAATCTCGGCCCCGTGAGCCGCGACTCGGGATGGCCTCACGCCACGCTGTCAAAATGCTTTTGAAGGTCGTCGCCTGAAGTCAGATGGACGACCTTGAACACCTTCAGGAAGTCATCGGGGATGTGCGATCTTTGCTCCTCGCTGTGTATGATCAGGTATGACTGGGGGGAGAAGAGGACGAGTCTTGCGGCAACGGCAATTTTGTAAACGAAGTCCCAGACGGCGGGGTTCGTCACAGGGAGGATAATCGCGCCGTCGGTGTACTCCCGGACCCCATCCAGTAGGCCGCCGAAGATCACCTTTGAGCCGTCGATCAGCTTCACCTCCCAGATATCCGTGCTCGTCGAGTTCTTCGACGCCTCGTAGTTGTGCGCTTTGAAAAGCTCACGCACGGTGGTCACATCGCTTCGGGGAATTTTCCCATCCTTAAACCGCTTGACAGTTAGCTTCAGGTTGAACTGTGTGAGCCCCATTGGGTAGGCCTCTGGAGGGTGGCGTCTGTCCGCCTGCCACACATTGCAGCAGGCGACCGGACGCCGTCAGATCCGAATCTTCCCACGCCGCCGAACTTGTTATTAGATTGCGCCTGCGCAATCTATCGCGGACAACCACCGAGGCGAGAACGACCCGCCTAAGTGTTTCGAGCGTTGGCGTTTATGGCCATTCACTCGCGATTTCCCCGCGCAATCTATCCCACTAACGGGCATTGCGCACATCAGGAATCCAGTGGGCTTTTCACGCCCCTACCGCCTTTGTTCAACACGTGTTTGTAGATCATCGTCGTACTCACATCGTCGTGGCCGAGTCACTCCTGCACGGTGCGGATGTCGTGTCCTGCTCCAAGCCGGTGCGTTGCGAAACTGTGGCTCGTCGCCCGTTTCTTGATCGAGTACATCTGGAAGGTAAACGGAGCCGAAACCGGATGCAAGAACTTTTTCGTGCAATTGGCGAACTTTTTCCAAATGATCGATTCATGCTGGCTTCAGGAGTTCGGGGAAGGAAGTTCCCACGGACGTTCGTCCGTGGGCTTTCGGTTGGCCTTACCCACGCGAATTCGCGAAGTCAAAAAATCGCAGGCGATTCGACGTAAGTCACAATTCGTGTCGTGCGCAAAGTGACGCAAAAGTGTCGCGTTTGGACGCATTTCGGTCGCATCCGGTCGCATTTCGGTCGATGTTGGTCGATTTTATGTCGGGTCCGGTCGATTTTCGACCAGTAGTTTCGGCTGATGTGTAATCGAGAGCCTCGACGTAACCCGCGACAGGATGACAGGATACGGGAAAACACCTCGAAACGGATCGGCGATTTGCGATCAAAAAGTGGCGTTTTGAGACGCGAAAATGGCAAAAACAGACGAAAAACTCGTCCGCAATTGTGACTTACGTCGATTTGGAATGTCTGAAACCGCGTTTTCGAGTATCGTGGCAGCCTAACGCATAACAGCCAACCAGAGAGAACCACGTGAGCCATCGCATTGGAATCATCGGGCTGATGCACGAATCGAACACGTTCATTGCCGAGCAAACGACGCTCGTTCATTTCGAGAACGATCTGTTATTACGCGGGCCGAGCGTTCGCGAAAAGATGGCGGACTCTTTGCACGAAGTCGGCGGGTTTTTCGCAGGTTTGCAGTTGGCAGGGATCGAAGCGGTGCCGATCTTCATGGCGCGGGCGTTGCCGTACGGCACGATTTCCGCCGAAACGGCAGACATTCTGTTCGAACGATTGCTCGATTCCGTGGCGGAGCATGGCCCGCTCGATGGCTATCTCGTTGCGCCGCACGGGGCAACGGTGTCGGCGAATCATGCGGACTTCGACGGCGATTGGCTGACGTTGTTACGCGAACGAATTGGCCACCAGACACCGATGATTGCCACGCTCGACTTGCACGCGAACCTATCCGCACGCATGGTGGCCGCCTGCGATGCGATCGTCGGCTATCGCACGAATCCGCACCTCGACCAGAAGGAACGCGGTATCGAAGCCGCCACGCTGATGGCACGCACGGTACGGGGCGAAATCCGCCCCACGGTGGCCGCGGCGTTCCCGCCACTCGCCGCAAATATCGAACGCCAAGCGAGTGCGGAACCGCACTGGCGACCACTTCAGGACAAGCAATCCACACAGTTGGCGTTACCCGGCGTGCTATCGAATAGCCTGCTGTACGGCTTCCCGTATGCCGACGTGCC
>JAYWCL010000119.1:0-3477 GCA_043780595.1 Limnoglobus sp. | reverse complement strand
GCAACTCACATTCTGGGAGAAACAGGCACTTTACGATAGCCGAATCGCAATCGCAAACAAACGCAAAACTGCTACCCACTTTTGAACCGTGCCCATTTGGGCGCACTTCTATGTCATTTGGGCGCACTTCTATGTCACTCCGTGCAAGACACGAATTCCGACTTACGCCAGATCGCCTGCGATTTTTTGACTGCGCGGAATCGTGTGGGTGCGCCAACCCAAAGCCCACGGACGACCGTCCGTGAGACCGTATTGTGCTCTGCCGCTTGACGCACGATTTCAGGCAGGTCACATAGTTTCAGCGATAAAAACGCTCGAAATACGTTGATTCATTCTGTGTAGTTGTTAAAATCCGGTCAAGATCGTTGCCGATGGTTTGCAGAATAACTGTTCGGCATTGTGGAGGGCAGCAGTGTGGCGGCGGGTCATGTGTACATCTTGGTCAATGCCAGCAATCCTGGTCTGCTCAAGATCGGCAAGACCGAGCGGACCCCGGAGGATCGCGCCCGCGAACTGTCAACCGGATCCGGTGTGCCATCGCCGTTTATGGTAGCGTACTCGGAGGATGTGCCAGATTGCGCCAAGGCCGAACGGCTGATCCACAAACGGCTCGACAAGTTCCGCCCAAATAAGAACCGTGAGTTCTTCCAACTGCCGCTGAAGGACGCCATTTCAGAGTTGTCGCGTATCGCCGAGGATGTGCGGCGGTCCACTCCACCGGTTGTTCCAGTGTCGGTGGCGGAACCGCCGGCTCCCTTGGCAGTCACGAACACCCCGACAGGTGAGCCATCTTCGGCAAGCGTCCCTCGTTCGCCTAACGGGGGGTGCGGCGGCGTTGTGCTTGGGGTAATCATCCTGGTCATCGTTGCGCTCGTCATCCGGTTCGTATGGCTTCGTGTGGTCTTCCCGGTCTACGAAGCCATCGTGTCTTTGCGCACCAACTTCTGGGTATTCATGGGCACCATGATTCTGGTCGTGATGCTGTGGGTGGTCGTGATGATGTGGGGTTGGGGGGCGATCCAGAACAAGCGCAGTGAGTCCAAGTAATACGCGGACGCCACGTTAGAAACTTCATCGGGCGGTGAGCCGTAACCCGGTTTAAGGGGGGTTAAGGGGTTGGTCTCAGACACGTGATAGGTTACGCTCGGTTCAATCTATTTCCATGTTCGGTGGCCGTCAGGTAAGTGCCAGGACGGGGAACGTCGTCGTGGTGCTATTTTTTCGTGTGATATTCCCCTAACTAAGTCGGCCTCAGTAGTTGCAATCACCTTGTAACGTTAGCAATGAGTGGGCAGGATTGGGCATGCAGGTTTTCCTGGACGAATCTGGCTACTCTGGCAACAACTTGCTGGACGATCACCAGCCGCTCTTCAGCGTGGCCACGCTGGGCCTGCCCGAAGCGGTATGCCAAGCCCTCAAGCAAAAGCACTTCGGCCAGACAAAGCTGGCCGAGTTGAAGCACTCGGCGCTGGCCCGTAAACCGTCCGGCCAACAGATGGTTCGGGCATTCTTTGACGACGTGTTGTCCCGACCAGGAGCGATCCGTTGCTACGTGCTGCACAAGCGAACAGCGCTGGTTCGCAAGTTCGTCGACCACCTTGTTGAGCCGACGATGAAGTGTAGGGGGGTGAACCTTTACGACGGGAATCGGCAAATCGACTACGCCATCGCAATTGATCGAGTTGTCCCCTCACTCAAAGGCAAGGACTATTTCGAGCAACTCCTACGGCTGTTCCACGACCTGCTCACCGCCCGATCCGTAGAGGCGTTCGGAAAGCTGCGAGCATTCCTGTGCGTCGTTGACTCGGTTCCGCAGGTGGAACAATTGCTGCAGCCAGCGAAGATTTACTTGTCCCATCCTGGCGTGATGGATGTGATCGCGGCGATGCCCGCCAACAGCCTGGATCTGTCATTGACTGTGGCGCTTCCCATGATGTCACTTTGGCGGGAGGACTGTGGCTCGAATGAGCCAATCCACCTTCTCCACGACCAGTCATCGGCCATGGGGCGGCAATCCGCGTTTTGGGCATACCTTACTGCGGTTGATCGCGAAGCCTACGGTGACGTTGGAGCATCGCTCCGGTTCCCTATTGCGCTTGACCAGACTGAATTCGTTGAGAGCCAGAAGTGGGCGGGCATCCAGCTCACTGACGTGCTCGCTGGCGGTTTCCGCAGGGCATTCGAGTGGGCACTGAACCAGAAGGAGGATGAGTACGCTTCTGGTCTTTTCGAGCGGATCGTGAAGGCACCCGAGCAGTCGCTGATGACGATGTTGCCTGGTGAGAAGCCGGAACGGTTGCATACCGAAGACGCGAACGAGGTCATCAAGTTGGTTGGTCGGATGTTTGGTGCGATGAAGCAGGGGTTGTGACGAAACTGCTGGTTTAGCGATATACTGGGATAATTCTGGTGAGCTACACGGATGTTGTCGGGCCGCTCCATAAACTTCGTGCAGTCAGCCTCAGTCAAGCCGGAACCAGATCGCCGCCGCAACCGCCCCCGCGGGACGATAATCGACATACACACACGCAATCCGAACATCACTCGAAGTCGTCATCTTGCACCTCGATGTCCCACGTGGCTTTCGCGTACAATGCCCGGATGCCACGCAGCGATTTCACTTCGACGCACTGGAGCATCGTCCTCCGCGCGGGTAAAGCCGACGGTTCCGACGCACGCGACGCGCTGGCGTTCCTGTGCCAGCGCTATTGGTACCCACTTTACGTCTTCTTGCGGAAAAAAGGCATCGACCCCGAACGGGCCGAAGATGTCACGCAGAGCTTCTTCGCGAGGCTCATCGAGAAGCACGTCCTCGAACACGCTGCGCCGTCGCGCGGGCGATTCCGCTCGTTCTTGCTCGTTTCCTTGCAAAATTTCCTCGCTAACGAGTGGGATCAGGCGCACGCGCAGAAGCGGGGCGGCGACCGCAAAATGTTGTCGTTGAACATCGAAGACGGCGAATCGAAACTTCGCTTCGAGCCATCGCACGAACTCACGCCGGAGAAAATCTTCGACCGCGCCTGGGCCGTACGGCTGCTGGAACTCGTCGTTGGCCGATTGCAGAAAGAGTTTGCGGACAAAGGGAAAGCCACAGACTTCGACCGTTTGAAACCGTTCCTCGCCGGCAAACACGCCGACGAATCGTACGAACGAACCGCAACGGAAATGGGCATATCGTTCGCCACGTTCCGTCAGGCGGCACACAGAATGCGCAAGCGATACCGCGAATTACTACGAGCCGAAGTCGCCGAAACCGTCGCCAGCGAAGACGAAATCGACGACGAAATCCGCGGCCTCTTCGAGGCACTGGCACGGTGACGGTTGGTGAGTAGGTTGCAACATTTTTGTCCACATCTGCGACAGCGAGATTTGCGTTATTAGTGACTGTCCCATATGGGGTGGTTGGGTGAGTACAATGGTACATGAGAACCCAAACGTACCCGAGCGATGTCACCGACGAGCAGTGGCGGTTGATCG
>JAYWCL010000118.1:0-13055 GCA_043780595.1 Limnoglobus sp. | reverse complement strand
TCGATGCCTCGGCGCGGAGGCACCAGTCGTCGAGAAACCGCGTCGCGGCCTCGACGTTCTCTTGGTCCCAGAAGTGCCGGAATTCTTCCTTCATGTAGTAGGCGGTGGCCAGCGGTTGGTTGATGCGCAGAGCCTCCTCGAGACGGGCGCGTTCGCCCTTCGTCTCGTCGAGGTTTTCGGAGTTCTTGAGGATTAGCCAGCGGGTGCCCTTGAGGACTTTCTTGCCGAGCGGTCCTTCGGCTTCGCGGAAGAGTTCGCGACGGAAGTCGGAGAGGCGGTCGTTGAAGAGCTTGACGACGTGGAAATGGTCGAAGACGTGGAGTGCCTTCGGCAGGTTCTCGCGGACGGCGAGGATGTAGGCGGGCGACATGTCGGTGGCGACGGCTTCGATTTTGGCGTGCGACGCTTTCAGGCGTTTCCAGAAGGGAATTAAGGCATCGGCCCCTTTTCCCTGGCCGATGAACACGACCGCTCCGCTGAGGAGATCGAGCACGACGGTGAGGTAGCGATGGCCGTGTCCGATCGAGATTTCATCGATGGCGAGGCGTTTGAGTACGAACGCGAAGCCATCGACGATTCCCTGACTCCCGACCGGCCACTGGAACCGGGGCAAGCGGACGTGATGAAGTTGGGCGACATCGCCGCCGCGCTCTCCCGCTTTCTCCGCAACGAGAACACACTCCCGCCGCTGACCGCCGCCGTAACCGGGAAGTGGGGCACCGGCAAAAGCTCGCTGATGAACCTGCTCAAAAAAGACCTCGAAGCCATCGGCTTCTGTCCCGCATCGCCCACGATCATGCAGGCGTACCGTTGGGAACGCGAAAGACTCGCTCGGATTCCACCAGTTCGGCGGCATACCCGTAACAGGCGCGCAGATCTTCGAGTTCCAGATCGGGATAATCCGCGAGCAATTCCGCTTCCGGAACTCCCGCAGACAACGCGTGAAAAATTTGTTCGACGCTGATTCGCAACCCGCGAATCGTCGGCTTCCCAACGAGAACGGCCGGGTCGATGGTAATGCGGTCGTGTTGCGAGGCGATCATGGCAGTTCCTCCTGTCGTCATCCTACGCGAAGCGCGAACCGCCCGCTACTTCCCACGCCGACTTGCGGACCTCGTCCCAAGGTACAGGCGTCACGGTGCCGGAGTCCAATTCGGCCGAGCGACGTTGCACGACATTTCGCCACGCGGGATGCAACGCCGACGGAATCTCCGCGGGTAGCGAACCGAGCAGCCGATCCACCAGTTCGGCCCGCTGATCGTCCGAAAGCGACAGGGCTTCGGCGTAAAGTGCGTCGATGGTCATGGGAGTTCCTCCTGCTGGAATTCACAAGTCGCTTAGGCGATGCGTTGTTCCTTTTTCGTGGCTCTACGGAGTCGTTCGAGTTCGAGTCGCTCCAGTTCCCGGAGTCGGGCTTTCGCTCGTTTCCAGAGTTCCGTGCCAACGATCGCACGTCGATCCGCTACCGCTGGGCCGAGTCGAGGGAATAAGCCGTGGAACTGGCCGAACACGCGATTGCTGAATTCGCCCGACGACAGCTCTGCGGAGAGGAGGTCGCGAATCTCCTGTTCGATTTGTTCGCGTTCGCTCATGGCTATGCTCCTCGAATTAAACCAATCTTAGCTCGGTATTGTACTGCAATTCCATGTAGATCGCTTCCTGAGTCGTCTTCGCCTTGAAGCGCCGAAGTATGTCCTCGATCTCACCGATGTGCGAGTCGTCGGTCATGACCGCGTAGGCACGGTGCTCGTCGATCGAGCGGGTGCCGTCCGTCATTCGGTACGCCCCTTGCACCATGCCGAGGAATGTCCAACCGATGAAAATCAGGAACAGGTCATCCTCAACGGCTTCACGCTCCGCATTCAACTCGCGGCCATCGTTGTCGCAAACCGGCAGGAAGAAAACCACTTTCACGTTTGCCACAGCGAACTCCTACTCTGCGAAGTCTTTCAGATGCTCGTCGTCCTCGGCATGGATGATGAGCATCCCCTTGCATCGCCCCGGAATCGGCACGCCAACTGGCAACTCGGCGGTCAACCGTGCCACGGGTCGATTGTCGCTCGTGATGACGAGTTCTTCGCCGTCGTGCAGTTCGGCGATAATTTGCGGAAGCCGGGAGTGGACTTCCTCAATGTTCAATGTCGGCATGGCAGTTCCTCCTGATGCTATCCTACGCGAAGCCCGAACCGCCCACTACTTCGCCGCCTTCGGCAAGAACTCGCGGCTGACGGGCGTGGCGTCGTAGATTCTTGCGGTCCCATCCTGACTGCCGGTGACGATCCGCGTGCCATCGGGGCTGAACGCCACTGAAGTAACATTTTGTGTGTGACCCTTGAGCGTGAGTGTTTCTGTGCCGGTCTTTGCGTCCCATAGCTTCGCCGTTCTGTCACCGTTCCCCGAAAGTATGCGGCGACCATCCGGGCTGAACGCCACGGACTGAACCGGGCCTATGTGCCCCGTGAGGGTGAGCGTTTCAACGCCCATCATCGCGTCCCATACCTTCACCGTCTTGTCATAACTCCCCGTGAGAATGCGGCTGCCATCTAAACTGAACGCCACGGACGTCACTTCGCTTGTGTGTCCTTTGAGAGTACGCGTTTCGGTGCCCGTCTTCGCATCCCACAGCTTCGCTGTGTAGTCACTACTCCCCGTTAGAATCTGCATGCCATCGGGACTGAACGCCACGGACGTCACTTCGCTTGTGTGTCCTTTGAGAGTACGCGTTTCGGTGCCCGTCTTCGCGTCCCACAACTTCGCCGTCTTATCATAACTCCCTGTCAGAATGCGACCTCCATCCGAACTGAACACCACGGAAAGCACTAAACTCGTGTGCCCCTTGAGCGAAAAGGTTTCTGTGCCCGTCTTCGCATCCCAAAGTTTCGCCGTGTTGTCATAACCTCCCGTGAGAATGCGACTACCATCCAGACTGAACGCCACGGAACTCACTTCATTTCTATGACCCTTGAGAGAAAGGGTTTCGGTGCCCGACTTCGCATCCCAAAGTTTCGCCGTGTAGTCATAACTCCCCGTGAGAATGCGACTACCATCCGGACTGAACACCACGGAAGACAAACCTTTTATGTGCCCATTGAACGTTAGTGTTTCCGCACCAGTCTTGGCGTCCCAAATCTTCGCGGTGTTGTCACCGCTTCCCGTAAGAATGCGGTTACCATCCGGGCTGAACGCCACAGAAGTCACAGGAAATGGATGCCCCTTTAGGGCAAGTGTTTCGGTGCCAGACCTGGCGTCCCACACCTTCGCCGAATAGTCCATACTCCCCGTAACAATGCGGTTGCCATCGGGGCTGAACGCAACAGACTGAACCAGTCCTATGTGCCCCTTAAGTGTGAGCGTTTCGGTGCCCGTCTTCGCATTCCACACCTTGGTGTTGTCACCACCCGTGAGAATGCGGCTGCCATCCGGGCTAAACGCCACTGAAGTCACCCCGCCTATGTGCCCCTTGAGTGTGAGCGTTTCGGTGCCGGTCTTCGCATCCCACACATTCGCGGTTTTGTCAAAAACACTCGTAATGTTGTCCCAACTCCCTGTGAGAATGCGGCTGCCATCCGGGCTGAATACTACGGAATTCACATAGCACGTGTGCTTGATTACAATTGTTTCAGTGCCCGTCTTCGCATCCCAAACCTTCACCGTTTTGTCCATACTTCCCGTGAGAATGCGGGTGCCATCTGGGCTGAACGCTACAGACAGAACCGGTCCTGTGTGTCCTTTGAGTGTGAGCGTTTCTGTGCCGGTCTTCGCGTCCCAAATCTTCGCCGTGTAGTCACTACTCCCCGTGAGAATGCAGCTGCCATCTGGGCTGAACGCCACGGACCTCACTTCGCTTGTGTGTCCTTTGAGAGTACGCGTTTCGGTGCCCGTCTTCGCGTCCCACAACTTCGCCGTGTAGTCACTACTCCCCGTTAGAATCCGCATGCCATCGGGACTGAACGCCACGGAAGACAACCCTTTTGTGTGCCCCTTGAGAGTGATTAAGTCAGAATGGCAGAGCCGATGAACGTACTGCCAGTCCCAGCCGCGTAACTTCTCTGGGCAGAGATCGAGGAATGTTTTTGCACGAATAAAATGGTTGTCCTGATAACCGAGATGGGCCATGTTCACATTCCGCGCGTAGGCCAGTCGTTCGCGTTCGTCGGCAATGTTCGCTTTGGCTTGTTTCGCGACACCCTCGGCGATCTCGGCACGTTGTCGGGCGGCATCAGCGTCATCCCGCGAATGTTCGGCTTCGCCTCTCAACCCCTCGGCGATTCCCTTCTCCTCAACCGCTTCGCGCCACAACTTCGTTGTCGTCAGTCCAAATACGCCGAGCATCAGCACCAGTAGCGCCAATGTCCACGCGGCGGCGACGGTCGGTTTGCGGCGGACCCAGAGCATTGCGCGTTCGATGGCTTTCGCCCGCTTCGCTGCGATTGGCCTGCCTTCGTGCCATGCTTGCAAATCGCTGGCGAGTTCATTGGCACTCGCGTAGCGGCGTTCGGGTTCCTTCTCGAGGCACTTCAAGCAGATCGTTTCGAGGTCTTGCGGGATCGCTTTCGAGATCGTCCGCAGTGTCGGTGGATTGTCATTTTGAATGATGGCCAGTAGCTGCACGTCGGTTTCGGCGATGAAGGGGCGCTTGCCGGTGAGCGATTCGTAGAGCATGACGCCGAGCGACCAGACATCGGCGGGCGGGCCGACGAACTTCATGGCCCGCGCCTGTTCGGGGGCCATATACGCCGGTGTACCCGCAGCGTCTTGCGTCATCGTCAAGTCGGATGTGCTTCGCTTCGCGAGGCCGAAGTCGGTGACTTTCGGCGAACCCAAATGATCGAGCAACACGTTGCCCGGCTTCAAATCGCGGTGGACGATGCCGAGGTTGTGTGCCGCCCCAACACCCGTGGCAATCTTCGCAATCTGTTCGGCGGCGACGCGCGGCGTCAGGCCCGTTTTGAGGAGGTCGCCGAAGGTGCCGCCGGTGAGATATTCCATCGCGATGTACGGGCCGATGGCACTCTCGCCGAAGTCGTAGACCTCGACGACGTGAGGGTGTTTCACCGCCGCAATCACTTGCCCCTCGGCGAGGAACCGCGCTTTGTTCAGCGGGTCGTCGCCACGCATGAGTTTCAGCGCGATGATGCGATCGAGCTTCAAATGTTTGGCTTCGTAGACGACACCCATGCCGCCGCGCCCGAGTTCGCTGAGAATCTCGTAGCCCGCGATGGCGGGGAAGCCCTGTGCGGTGGCGGCACTCACAGTCGGCCCGCCGACTTGCACTTGCGTCGGGTCGATCGGCGGGGGCGTGTTCATCGGGGCACTCCGGCAGACGGTTGCGATTGGGTGTATGGATACGGAAATTGAGGTGACACACCACTCGGGTGCCACCGCGATCACGATGTATCGGATCGCAACGCGATTTTCAGGTGCCCCGCGCTTCGCTGCGCACAGCCTTCGCCGCGCGCGGCGAAACGAATTCACGGCGTTTCCTCTTGCTCTTGCGGTTGTCGGACGATAAGAAACTGGTGCCGCAAATGATTTTTTGCGGCACTGCGAACCATGGTGAATGTGATGGCCGTCCGCAACGTAACCCGACACGCACGTACCGCAATCGCGGTATTTGTCGTCGTTGCCGTTGCACTCGTAGCCGCCATCGCGGCGGCCGCCGCCGCATACACCTGAGTTTCCGGGAACTGAATTCGAAATTCAACGGCCCCGGAGATTGTCTCCGGGGCCGTTTGCATTGGTGCCCTGCCAAAGATGAAAGAGCCTCGCTATGCCACCTGCGCCGTTCTTGTTGTCCGAACGATCTCGCCGGACCGCCGACTCGCCGATCAGTTACTTCGTCCAGAAGGCAATTGAAACGAAAGGCTTGATCTCGCTCGCGGCGGGCCTCGTCGACGAGTCGGCGTTCCCGTCTGCGGACATTGCGGCCGTCGTTGCCGAGATGATGGCGAACCCGGTCGCGGCGAAGGCGGCATTGCAGTACGGCTCCACGCGCGGGTTGTTGCCACTTCGCGAAAAGGCACTCGGGTTGCTTTGCGATGCCGACGGCGTGAACCCTGCTGACATCGGGCTGACAGCGAACGACGTCGTCATCACGACCGGTTCGCAGCAGATGCTGTACCTCCTCGGCGAAGTGCTGTTCGAGGTGGGCGACATCGTGATTGCCGAAGCCCCATCGTACTTCGTGTTCCACGACTGTTTGAAGAGCCACGGCACGAAGGTGCTGAGCGTGCCGATGAACGAAGGTGGCATGGACCTCGACGCGCTCGAAGACTTGCTGGAAAGCCTGGAAAAGTCGGGCGAAATCGCGAAGCTGAAGATGATCTACACGGTGGACTATTTCCAAAACCCAACGGGGCTGACGCTCGCCGAGAATCGCCGCCCGCGCTTGGTGGAGTTGGCGAAACGGTATAGCCGTACGCACCGCATTCTGATTCTCGAAGATGCCGCGTATCGCGAACTGCGTTACGACGGCAACGACATCACCAGCATCAAGCGGTACGATGAAACTAACGAGTATGTGGTCTATACGAGTACGTTCTCGAAGCCGTGTGCGCCGGGGTTGAAGACGGGCTACTCGATTCTGCCACGCGACCTCGTCAACCCGGTTTGTAACTTAAAAGGCTGTCACGATTTCGGTTCGTCGAACTTGAACCAGCACATCTTGAACAAGCTGTTGGAGAACGGTGCGTACCATCGGCACGTGATCAAACTGCGCGACGTGTACCGCACCAAACGCGATGCGATGTTACGCGCGATCGAAGATCAGTTCGGCGACTGGCCCGAAGTGACGTGGACGGTGCCCGCCGGTGGCCTGTACGTCTGGCTGACGTTCCCGGAAGGGTTGAACGCGGGACTCGGCGGGAGCATCGTAGAGCGCGCCACCGAGGCGGGCGTGTTGTACATCCCCGGCGAGTTCGGCCACGTGCCCGATGCGTCCGGTTTCGTACCGAAGAACGAGGTGCGACTGAGCTTCGGCGTGGCGGAACCCGACGCGATTACCGAAGGTATTCGGCGGTTGCGCGAAGCCTGCCGAGGTATGGAATCGCCGACGGCGTAGAGGTTCATCCCGACCTCGACGGTAATCGGCTCGTTCCGCAGCCCCTGAACGCGACCGACTGAGTTCCTGCAAAATCACCAACTGCTTTTCGGTCACCGTGACCTTCGCGGCTGTCCTTGGCATGGCTCGCCTCCTTGCCTCCGTATCGAAGCCTGGGCAAGATACACAAACCCCGGAATTCATGAAGCCCCGATTGGGGGTTGTAGCGCGTCGGGCTAACGGGATTGGATTGTTAGACTGGTAACGTGTCATTTCCGAACTGGCCGACGACAAAACCCCGTTCCGTGATTTCGCTGAAATGCACCTTTCGCGGAAACGTCTTGATTACAGTTCTACATGCGACTTGCGTTGGCCGTGCGATCCCACTTCGATACAATTCGATTGGTCGGGTCGCTCCGCCTCACTTTTAGGAGATGCGAATCATGTTCACTCGGATTTTTGGCACGGCGACACTCGCCGTTCTCGTTGCGGCATTGGCGCTCGCGCCGACGTCGGCGCAAGCGAAGGACGAACTGCCGTCGGACTTGGCGATGGTCCCCGGCGATGCAGCAGGGTTCGTGCATATCCGCCTCGCGGATATCTGGAAGCACGACATGATGAAGGGGATGCGCGACACCGTGCAAAGCGCGGGCATCAAGGCGTTGACCGCATTCGAGAAACAAGTGTACCCGTCGCCGTCGACCATCGATCGCGCGACGATCGTCGTTCTGGCACCGAAGGAAGGCGCGCGGGGCGAGCCGGTCGTCGTCGGGATCGTTCGCTTCAGCGAGGCGTTCGATTCGGAAAAAATCGTCAAGCTGTACGTGCCGAACGCGGTGACGGCGAAGGCGAACGGCAAGACGCTTTACGGCGATAAAGAGTCCGGCATCGGCATCCACTTCCCCGACGACAAACACCTGATTATCGGGCCAGCCGAAGCAGTCGAGGCGTTCATTTCGCGACCGCCCGTGTTGAAGGGCGGCATCACGTCGGCACTACAAACCGCAGCGAGCGGCATGACCTTTGTGGCGGCAGTCAACGTTCGCGCGATCCCGATCCCACCGCAGGCGTTCAAAGATGTTCCCGAGAATCTGCAACCGCTTCTGAAGGCCGAACGGATCGTGCTGACACTCGATATGAAACCAGCCGATCCGGTGCTGACGCTGCGTGCCGGTTACGCGGGGGAGACGTCGATCGCCGAAGCCGAGGAAGCGCTCAAGGCCGCCGCGATCATGGCGAAAGCCGCACTCGGGCAACCGCGTCAACAGATGGAAAATACGCTGTACGGCAAGGCCGATGCGGGTCCGCGACCGGTGAAAGAACTCCCCGAATTGTTCGGCGCGCTCGTCGGCCTCGGCGGGATGAATCAACTCGAACTGCTATTGAATAAACCGCCGATCAAGCGCGACGGCAACGACCTCACGGCAACGGTAACGATCCCGAAAGAGGTTACGCAGATGACCCTGTTATCCGCGCCCGTGGCGATCGGCTTACTGTTGCCCGCCGTACAGAAAGTCCGCGAAGCCGCCGCCCGCACCAAGGGGCAGAACAACCTGAAACAGATCGGCCTCGCGATGCACAACTATCACGACACCTACAACAAAATGCCATCGGACATCTATTCCAAGGATGGCAAACCGCTGTTGTCGTGGCGCGTGGCGATCTTGCCATACATCGAGCAAGATGCACTCTATCGCCAGTTCAAACTCGACGAGCCGTGGGACAGCGAGCACAACAAGAAGTTCTCTGCTTTCGCGGTAAACGTCTACATTGTGCCGAGCGCGAAGAATCCAGTCGCTGGCAAAACCCATTACCAAGGCTTCATCAGCAAGAAGGGCGCGATGCCGCGTTCGTTCTTCTCCGAAGATTCGACCCTGAAGACCAGTTTTGCGAATATCACCGATGGTACGTCGAACACGATCATGGTGGCGGAAGCCGCAGAGGCAGTCGATTGGGCGAAGCCCGCCGATATGGCGTTCGACGCGAAGAAACCTCTGCCGAAGCTCGGCGGGCACTCGCCCGGCGGGTATAGCGTGCTGATGGGCGATGGCAGCGTGCGGTTCATCCGCGACACGGTCAATCCGAAGACATTGCTGGCGGCTATCACCATCGACGGTGGCGAAGTGTTTAACATCGACGACTGATAAACGCGAACGCCCACGGACGTCGTCCGTGGGCGTTCCGTGGGTTTTACACCAACAGCGCCTTGTCGGCGGCTTGTTGCAATGCTTGATCGATCACCGACTTCAGCGCGGTTTGAATATCCGTCTCATCGTATAGCGTGATGCCGTCTTTCTGGACGTTCAGCGCGCCGGCGGCGGCCACTTTCGCCAGCCCTTCGATGATCTTCGCCTTGTCGCTCTTGCCGTCGAGCAATGGCACCAGATGCCGATCGAGGTCGTTCAGGCGAAGCACTTCGTGGCGTCGGTTCGTCACCGATCCGCCACGGACGGCCTGCATCCGAGCCACGGGCCACGCGGTTGGCAACTCGCCTGCGGTCTTCGCGTACGTGATCGGCATCCCGTGCAGTTCGACGAGGTCCGAACTCATGTAGCAGTTCAAAAGCCCCATCGCGACGGTTTGCGTATCTTCGGCGATAATCTTCGGGTCGGTGCCATCGCCGCCGATCATTTCACGCGACGATTTCCGCAACACATCGAACGGCACCGTGCCGGGGTAGGCTTCGTTCATCACCTTCATCGCGGCCTTCAACAGCGGGCGATTCGTCGCCATCTGCATCCCGCCACCCGAGCGATACTGCACGTTTTCATCGCTGGTCAGCGAGGCCGGTTCTGCGACCGGTTTCGCGCTGCTGGCCACGTGCATGACGCGCAGCACTTCGGGCTGAACCGACCAATTGGGGTTCAGCTTGCTGTGGACGAGCAAGGATTCGCGGAACATGCGATTGCGCAGGAAGTCCATGTACTGCTCGGCCTGGATCTGATCGGTGGCCAGAATCCGCAGCGTCTTCTCGATCTCGGGGCCGAAGTTACCCGTGACCATCGTGCCGACGCGCGATTCGCCGAGGTACTTGAGGTTGTGCGTCTGGGCGCGCGACATCAACTGATGGAAGTACAGTGGCTCGTTATTTTCTTCGAGGTGTTCGTGATACAAGTAGTGGTCGGCCTGGTGCCGCAGCGTTTCGAGTTCCTGCTTCAACATCACCGAGTAGGCATTGTTGTTGTCGGAGCGGACCGATTGCGCGAGGAAATCGAGCAACGCACGCGCTTGTTGGGTGCGGAGTTGCGGCGTGTTGAACCGGCCCGAGTGATAGCGCATCATATCGCGGATCATGCCGCGCATGTGCCAACCGGGGTACGTGTTGTAGCTGACGTAGGCGATGCCGTTCATCGACATGTTCTTGTCGAAGATCTGGAGGATTTTGTCTTGGACCGCACTCGGCACCCACGAAAACACGCCGTGGCAGATGATGTAATCGAACTGCCCCCACGACTCGTCGACGTCGGTGATACTGCTGTGTTTTAAGGTCAGGTTCTTCAGGCCGAGTGCTTGAACGTCTTTGTTGCCTTCGTCGATTTGGCGTTTGGACAGGTCGATACCGACGAACGTGCTATCGGGGAGCATGTCGGCCATCGGGATCAAGTTGCCGCCACCGGCGCAACCGAGTTCGAGTACCCGACAGCGTGACACGGGCACGGGCCGCAAGCCGAACAGGCTGCCAATTACGAACAGACGGCTCGGGTGCGTCTGCGAAAACGGGTGGCTTTCGTAAGGCACCTCGTCGTAGCTATTCGGGTTCATCGGCGTCGCGACGGGGTTCGCGGCGGGCGGATTCGACATCATGTCGGACACAGTTTCATCCTCGGTCGGCGTATCGGAAGGGCCATGCGTACTAATTATGACGTATCGGCATTCAAAAGGGTTGGACTTTGGCCCGAATACGGATGACGTTGCCCTTCTCGCCTCTTTCGCGGTGGTTTCGTAAATTCAACGCATGACAATAACGAAAATGGAAACCGAACTACTGCGTGTGCCGTTGCCGCGGGCGGTGGCGTTGCCCGCTTCGCAAGATCCGCGGGCGGCCACGGTGGCGGAGGTCGTCCTCGTTCGCGTTCACACAACCGACAAGCACATCGGCCTCGGCTTCACGTACACGCTCGGCGGCGGTGGCGCGGCAATGCGTTCGCTCATCGACCGCGTGTTGGCCCCGATGTTCATCGGCGAGAATCCTGCTCTCAACGAACGCTTGTTCCTGCGGGCCACCGCCGAACTCGAAGACGTCGGCTTCGCGGGCCTGGCCGCACGTTCGTATGCCGCGATCGACTTCGCACTTTGGGATTGGAAAGGCAAAGCGGCGGGTATGCCGGTGTACCAACTGCTCGGCGGCTACCGCACCAAGTTGAAGGCGATCGCATCGGATACCGCCACGCCCGCGCTCGGTGCGAAACAGGCGACGAAGGAAACGAAGAAACTGCTCGATCGCGGCGTGGCCGGGATCATCGTCGAGATCGGCACGCAAGACCCCGACATCGATGCCGACCGCATCCGGCAACTCCGGCAAGCCGTCCCCGAAGGCGCGTGGTTCGAGATCTCCGGCTGCGGACGCTACGATTTCTCGACGGCACTCTGGATGGGCCGCATGTGCGAGGAAGAGTTCGCCGTCGATGGCTTCTCGGACCCCGTTCGCCCCGACGATGCCGACGGGTTGGCCCGCCTCATCGACCGCCTCGAAGTCGGCGTTTCCGTCGGCGGGTTGTACGACCGCCCCGACGATTACCTGCGGTTACTGTCCGCCGGCGGCGTGTCGGCGGTGCGCATCGATCCCCTACGGCTCGGCGGGCTGACCCCGGCACGGAAAGTCGCCGCCGTGGCGGAACTCAAGCACATTTCGATCTGCCCCGTGCGGTTGCCCGAGTACGGCACCCACCTCGCAGCCGGTTCCGTATTCGGCCGCGTCGCCGAGTACGTCGATTGGTTCGCCGAGCTATTCCACGGCGGCCCCCAATTCGTGGACGGCCAACTAGTCGTCAGCGAAGAACCGGGCTTCGGCCTAACCGTAAACGAAAGCCTCGCGGCGAAGTATAGTTAATCGAGGCGAGGCAAACACCCTGCTCGCCTTTACCACGCCCGCGTCCAGATGACGCCAGAATTGGCGATCAACATGAAAGACGGCACTATCTTCCCGCATCATGAAATCAACTGCCCGCGGTCTGACTGAAAAGCGTAGCCAAATCCCCAAGCTCTGTAATGGCTGGATTTGTAGCACGAACGACAAAAATTATGGCTACGCTCAAATCAAAGATTTTGCCAGTCAACATTTGTTTCATGTTCCGCTTATCTCGATAACCGAACACAAGAAATCCTGCCGCTTCGATCTCCTTAATAGTGCTGGCGATATTGAATCTCGCTTCGACACGTTGACCACTGTCTAGATGGTTCCAAATCTCTCCCCAATCTTGAAGACTCCCCAAAAAACCGGCAACCAACTTCGTCTCTGCCTCGGTTTCAAGTTCATCGTGTTCAAAGATGTGTGCGTGTGAGTCTTCGATACAATTCGCTAGTTCCTTACCTGTATCGACCCGTTTTACCAGCTTTACTTTGGGAACCGAGCTAGGATTCCCGCGTAGCCGCAATTTCACCCATCGTTCGTGCACGGATTTTAGCTTGTGGAGCCTTTCTACGGGATAAGTGTCCGGTTGGTCGTCCACGAGTTTGTGATGGACCTTGCAGAGAAGCAAAAGGTTAACATAACCGTCGAGGTCGTTCTTTCCTACGCCGATCGCGCCACGAGCCGCCGTCGGTTTTTCGCCGATGATATGGCACTCGTCACCGACGACCGATTCCGCATCGTGCGGAGTACGTTCCTCGATGAGGAGCCGGCGGCAACGCACAGAGGTTCCCGGATCTGGCCCATAGCATCTTTCGCGTTCGGTCGGAAATCGCCATTCGCACCTCTTTAATTCTACTGTATCCGCCGGAAGTACTATGGCGGAAAGAGTTTATGGAATCCTCGACAATTGGTCTGAATTCCGTGTCTGACCGGGATGGATGTGTC
>JAYWCL010000117.1:0-42618 GCA_043780595.1 Limnoglobus sp. | reverse complement strand
GGGCTGGTGCGATAACGTGTTGCGTTTTGTGGGTATTCCTCGCTTGCGCGTCGGGCTAACAAGATCGGATTGTTAGCCCGACGCGCAAGCGAGGGAAACCCCATTGAATCCCGATGCCGTTACGGAACGTGAAAATCGCACACCATCCGCAGCGGAAACTCCAAAATACAAGCGAAATAATCGTTCGCGGCGTTGCCTTTCAGGGCCGATGAACATTACAACACCATACCCAAGGCTTTGCCGGCTTTGCCTTGGCTGACGGAACCGGCCCTACGGGCCGTAAGATTGGTAATTGGAAACGCAGGTGTTCCAAAAAGCCGTGTCTGAACTGCAAATCGCGCAACTTCAAAACGCGACATTGAGGCAATTACCGCACCTCGCTGGCCCGACGCGCCAGCGCGCTCTCACGCCAGCGAGGAAACTCGCTGGCGTGAGGGCGTCTGGCTAACAAGACGCTTTCAGATGCGTGAGCGTTGGCGGAATCGCGCGAAATCCTATTTTCCCTTCACTTTGAAGCAATGTAACTTGTCTTGGTCACGAAGGTAGAGTTTGCCGTTGGCGATGACGGGATGTTGCCAACTGGCGCTGCCGCTCGGCTCGGGGATTTTGAACGAGCCTGCGACGGTTGCCTTTTCTGGGTTCGCTTCGACGAGTGCGACGACGCCGTTTTCGTAGCGATAGTACAACATGCCATCGGCGTAAACGACGGCGGCAGAACCGTTGCCCCCTGCGACCGATTTCGTGTCTTTGTACATGATCTCGCCGGTCTTGAGTTCGACGCACGCCGGGTGGCCGCTGTTGTGGGCGTTGCCGAAATAAATGTAGTCGCCGACGAGGATCATCCCGCCGTGGTGGTTCTGGAGTTCGCCACTCTGATAGCGTTTGAGTTCCTTGACGGTGACCGTATCGCTGCCTTCGATGTTGATTTTCAACAGTGCGGAACCGCCATCGCCGTAACCGGTCGAACACCAGACGAGGTCGTCGCGGCAGACGATCGTGGGAATGTTCGCGGTGCCGTTGGAGATTTTCGCGTACTGCCAAAGCAACTTGCCCGTTTCGGCGTGGATGGCTACGACGCCGCCGGTTTTGCCGAGAAGCGTGATGTACATCGGTACGTCGCCGACTTTGGTTTTCACGGGAGAAGCGTAGCCCGCGCCGCCGGTGTCTTTCACTTCGGAACGCCAGATTTCTGCGCCGGTGTCTTTGTTCAGCGCAACGACGGCGGCCTTGTCCCCGCCCGGCGTGCAAATGAGTTTATCGCCGTCGATGAGTGGCGTTTCGCTGTAGCCCCAGCCGGACATCATCTTGCCTTTGAGATCTTTCGTGTAGCTCTTCGCCCAAACGAGCTTGCCATCTTTGGCGTCGAGGCAAGCGAGTTCGCCGCCGACCGTGAGGACGTAGGCTTTGCCTGCGGCGACGACCACCGTGGCGTTCGGGTCGGAACCTTCGCTTGCGTACGGCGTCTCCCAAACGGGGCTGCCATCGGCTTCTTTCAACGCCCACGCGACGTTCTTGCCGCCCTTGCTGCCGGTGCCGTAAATGAACCCGCCCGACACCGCCACGGATGAGTAGCCACTGCCGCAACCTTTCACCGTCCAGGTTTTCGTGGGGCCATCTTTGGGCCACGACTTCAACAAGCCTTTTTCTTTCGAGACGCCCGTACGATCCGGCCCACGCCAGCCAGGCCAATCGAACTCAGCCGCAGTGGCGAACGAAGTCGCGAACAGACAAGTCGCAAATGCAAGTCGGCGGATCATGGAAAGTTCCTGTTCTAAGAAAGATTTTTAACCGCAGAGCACGTGGAGAGCGCGGAGAATACGATTTAACTCGTTTCCGCTTCGCAATCATCGTGAATTCGCTTCATTGCTTCGTCCCACGGAATGCCCACGGTTTTTCCGCTCTTTGCGTTATCGACTCGGCGTTTCAGTTCGTCGGACCAGGCGTCATCGTCGACTTCGGTTTCCGGGTCGCCCAGCGAATCGTAGATTCGCTCGGCGAGTTCTTCGCGCTCGATCTCGGATAATTCCAACGCGGCTTCGAGCAAGGTCTGCACTTGTGTGGACATCGGTCTCTCCTCTCAATCGCGCGGAACGAACGTGTGCGAATTGTACCGCAATTCGCACGCTCCAATTCGCATTACTTCGCTTTGACATCGTAACAGGTGAGCTTGTCCTGATCGCGGAGATAGAGCTTGCCACTCACGATCACGGGGTGCGGCCAACTGGCCTTGCCGCTGCGTTCGGTCTCTTTGAACGACGACACGACTTTGAGGCTTACGGGCGATGGCTCGATGAGTACCATCGTGCCGTTGTCGTAACGGAAGTACAGCAGACCATCGGCAAACAAGACGGCGGCGGAACTCTTGTCCGTATCCTTTGACACGACCGGGTTTCTCTCTGGCCCCCATTTGATATCGCCGTTGATCAAATCGACGCAAACGGGTTTGCCGTTGTTCTGGTCGTGCCCGAAGTAGGCGAAGTCGCCGACTTGTACCATGCCGCCGTGGTGGTTGTTCAACGCGGCCTTGTTGTAGGCTTTTAGTTCCTTCACTGCGAACTTTTCCGAGCCTTCCGAAGTGACGTGAAGTAGAGCCGCCCCGCCGTCGTATGCGCACGATACCCAGACGTGGTCGCCACTGACGATTGGGATCGGGATTTGTGCCGTGCCACCACCGGAGGCTTTGCCTTTGTAGCTCCAGAGGAGCTTGCCGTTATTCGGATTGACGCCGACGACTCCTGCCGCCTTGCCCATGAGCACGACGTACATCGGGCTGCCTGCCAAGGTGACTTTCTGGGGCGAGCAGTAACCGCCGCCATCGTTGCCACCGCCGGCAATTTCGCTTTTCCAGATGTCCTTGCCCGTCTTCTTGTTCAACGCAACGACAGCCGCTTTGCTGCCACCCGGTACGCAGATGAGCTTATCGCCGTCGATCAGCACGGAGTCGGTGAAACCCCACGATGGCACCTTGCCGTAGAATTCATTGACGTAATGGCGTTCCCACAACAATTTGCCCGTAGTGGCATCGAGCGCGACGAGTTTGCCGATGCTGCTGACCGCGAACACTTTGCCGTCGTCGTAGGTGGGGCTGGCGCTCGGACCGTTGTTCTGGGGTGGTTTTAACTCTCTCGGCGTGTCGAATGGCGTGAACCAAAGTTCGCTGCCGTCGGCTTCCTTCAACGCCCAGATGCCATCTTTGCCATCGCGGGTACCCATGCCGAAGATCGTGCCTTTGGCGATCGTCGGCGTGCCGAAGCCCATGCCGAGGCCTTTGACCGACCAGACTTTCGCTGGGCCCTCCGCCGGCCACGTTTTGAGCAGGCCGGTTTCCTTGGAGATGCCATCGCGTTTCGGGCCACGAAAAGCGGGCCAATCTTCGGCGAATGCGGTGGAAGTGAATAGCAGGCAGGCCGCAAGGAGCGGGAAGCGAATCGGCATCGGCGAAACTCCGGTAAACGAGGGCAGGCAGGTACCCAGATCGTTTTATCTGGTACACCCGCTGCCGCAAGTCGTTCACCGCGTTCTCATGAAATGAAATCCCGACTAACGCACTCGAACGTGCGAATACTGAAATCCGAAAGCGGGCGGTGGCGGTGCGTAGTAAATCGGTCGCTCGATGTAAACGGGTTCCTCGCGGACGATGATGCGTTGGCGTGGCGGCGGCCCATAAGCGCGGTTTCGCGAATCTTGCATCGTGCGGATCACTTGCGGTGGCACGTTGTTCGCACTCAGGTATTCGATGTCTTTCGTCGAAAGGTTGAACGTCGAGCCGGTCGAGCGAATTTGGTTGATGATGACATCGGCACTGACGTTCTGTTGGACCATCGTCACGACATCGATGAGGCCCACTTGTGCCTGGCGCGATGCCTCGGCTGCGGCTTGGTCGGCGCTCGCTTGGCGGACTTCTGCACGTTCTTCATCGCGTTTGTCGGCACTGTGGCCTGCCAGCGCACCGATGCCGCCACCGAGCAGCGTACCGGCCACGGCACCCGTTTTCGGGTTGCCCGTCGCGGCACCGATTGCCGTACCGAGGCCCGCACCGACACCTGCGCCGATCAGGCCGCCTTTTTCCGTATTGTTCATGGTCGAACAACCCGTGCTGGCGGTCGCAAGGATCGTGCAAAACCAGACTGCAATTCGTCCGTGGCGGAACATGTCGCAATTCCTCATTCATACAACGTCGAGGTGCGAACCATGCCCGCAGCCGGGCAGGGCGTCAAGACCGGATTGGGTTTTCTCGGTTGACGTCGCATACCATTGCTCGCACCATGACACTTATCGCCCAACGCGGTCGGGCGTCTTTGTCGAAAACGTAAGGAGCGCGAAATGTCGATCCCACGAGCTTCGCTCGTTCTCTTGTTGGCCAGTTTCCTCAGCATGACTGAAACCTCTGCCACCGCAAATGCCCAGGCTCCTGCACTACCCGATGGCATGACGAAAGGCGTCACGGTCGAAGGCATCACCGAGTACAAGCTCGCGAACGGCCTGCGGGTGTTGCTCCTGCCAGATGCCTCGCAACCCAAGGTGACGGTCAATGCCACAATCTTCGTCGGCAGCCGCCACGAAGGTTACGGCGAAACGGGCATGGCGCACTTGCTCGAACATATGGTGTTCAAGGGCTGCCCGAAGTTCCCCGACGTGCCCAAGGCACTCCGCGACCACGGGGCCAACTTCAACGGCACCACCTCCGTCGACCGCACGAACTACTACGAGACGATGCCCGCGACCGATGAGAACCTCGAATTCGGCATCGAACTCGAAGCGGACCGGATGGTCAATAGCTTCATCGCCCGCGAAGAACTCATGAAAGAGTTCACCGTGGTGCGAAGTGAATTCGAGCGCGGCGAGAATAACCCCGTCGGCATTCTGTTTCAACGGATGCAATCGGCTGCGTTCGAGTGGCACAACTACGGCAAATCGACCATCGGCAACCGCACCGACATCGAGCGCGTTCCCGTCGATAGCCTGAAAGCCTTCTACAAAAAGTTCTACCAGCCGGATAACGCGCTCATCGTAATTGCGGGCAAGTTCGACGCGACGAAGGCACTGGCTCTGACCGCGAAGCACTTCGGTTCGATTCCGAAACCGACCCGCGAACTGCCCGCCACGTACACCGAAGAACCCCCGCAAGACGGCGAGCGCGTCGTGACGCTCCGCCGCGTCGGCGAAGTCGGCGCGACGGGTGCGGTGTATCACATTCCCGCCGCGAGCCATCCCGATTACCCCGCGTGCGAAATTTTGGCGAACGTGCTTTCGAATCAACCGAACGGCCGACTGTACAAGGCCCTCGTCGAAGCGAAGAAAGCGAGTGGCGTCTTCGCGTTCGCGCGGAACACGTTCGACCCCGGCACGATGACGGTCGTGGCCATTACCGAAGCCGACAAGACCGAATCGACCCGCGATGCGATGATCGCACTCCTCGAATTGCTCCCAGAAACGCCGATCACGACGGAGGAAGTCGAGCGCGCCCGACTGCCGCTGATTCAACAACGCGAACGCACCTTGGCGAATACGCAACTCTTCGCGATCAGCCTCAGCGACTGGGCCGGGTGCGGCGATTGGCGATTGTTCTTCATCCACCGCGACCGCCTCGAAAAAGTCTCGGCCGCCGACGTCAACCGCGTCGCCACGAAGTACTTGATTCGCTCGAACCGCACCGTTGGCATTTACGTTCCGACGAAGCAATCCGAACGCGCGCAGATCCCCGGTGCCCCACCCCTGGATTTGCTCGTCGATAAATATGTGGGCCGCGCCGCACTTTCCGCCGGGGAAGCATTCGACCCCACGCCGGAGAACGTCGAGAAGCGCGTCGTACGTGGCAAACTCGCATCGGGCCTGTCGTATGCCTATCTGCCGAAGAAAACCCGCGGCGAAACGGTCAACCTGTCGATGGTTCTCCGCTTCGGAAATGCCGAGTCTCTGAAGGGCAAAACCGAACCGGCCGAGTATATGGGCGCGATGCTCAACCGCGGCACGAAGTCGAAGACTCGCCAGCAAATCAAAGATGAATTCGACAAGCTCGGTTCGATCGTCTCAATCGGTTCCGATCCGGGTGACGTGACGATTTCGCTGCAAACGAAGCGTGCGAACCTGCCGGCCACGCTGGCATTGTTGAAGGAAATCCTCCGCGAACCGAACTTCCCCGAAGCCGAGTTCGAAGTGCTGAAACGCGAACAACTCGAAGGCCTCGAGCAAAACCGCACCGATCCGCAAGCACTTGCCGATAACGCGCTGTCGCGGAAACTCGCCCCGTTCCCGCCGGAAGATACGCGATATGTGCCGACGTTCGCGGAATCGAAAACGCGGTTGACGGCGCTGACCGTGGCGAACGTTCGCGAAGTTTACGAAACGCAACTCAGCGGCACGACAGGCGAAGTGGCCATCGTCGGCGATTTCGACCCGAAAGCCGCCACGACCGCGATTGAAGCGATCCTGGATGGCTGGACGTCGAAAATCGCGTACAAGCGGATCTCTGAGCCTGCCGTAGCCGTGGCCGGTGGCGTGGAAAAGATCATCACCCCGGACAAGGCCAATGCGGTCTACGTCGCCGGTCTGAACGTGGCGATCCAGAACACCGACCCCGATTATGCCGCACTGATAATCGGGAACTACGCGCTTGGCGAAGCCCCACTCGCCAGCCGCCTCAGCGTTCGCGTTCGCGGCAAGGAAGGGCTTTCCTACGGTGTGCGTTCGGCCGTTTCCGTCTCGTCGGTCGAAAAGAACGGACGCTTCAGCATGTCCGCGATCACCAACCCCGACAACATGGGTAAGGTCGATACGATCATGGCCGAAGAACTCAAAAAGTTCCTGAACGAAGGCATGAGTGCGTCCGAACTCGAAGAGGTCAAGAAAGCGTTCATCCAAACGCTACGCGGTCGGCGTGCGAACGATGGCACGCTGGCGGGGCAGTTGGTAAACGGGCTGTATGCGGGGCGAACCTTCGAGTATTACGCAGACCTCGAGAAGAAAATCGAGGCGCTCCAGCCCGGCGATATCAAGAAGGCATTCGACAAACTCGTCGATCAGAAGAAGTTGGTGATCATTCAGGCGGGCGATCTCGATAAGAAGCCCGCGCCGAAAACCGACGAGAAAAAGTAACCGACAGGCGCGTTCGCGTGTCTACCCCAGGAAACCCACCCGTAGGACGGGTGGGTTTCGTCTTCGAGGATACTGATTATGGACGCTGCCGATCGCCCGGTCGATAACGCACCGTATTTGACTCACGTTCACGGCGGCCTGACCATCGAAGGTTGGTCGCGTGCGGCGGTGCAAAGCTACTGGCGCGTGCCCGAACTCAAGGTCGGCTTCGACCTCGGCGGCCACCCGTGGGACTTCATGGGCACGCCCAACTGGTTCGTCTCGCACACGCACCTGGACCACATCGCCGCACTGCCGGTCTACGTGGCCCGCCGACGCATGATGAAAATGGAACCGCCGACGATCTACGTGCCCATCGAGGGCGTCGAAGACGTGCGGCGCTTCATGCAGATCATGCAACGGCTCGATCGCGGCCGCCAGATCGCCGAGATCATCGGCGTCGAACCCGGCCAGGAAATCGAACTCTCGCGCGAACTCGTCGTGACAGTTTTCGCCACCACGCACACGATCCCCTCGTGCGGTTTCGTCGTCTGGGATCGTCGGAACAAGCTCAAAGAGGAGTTTCTGGAACTCTCCGGCACGCAGATTCGCGACCTGCGTCTGTCCGGCACCTCGATCACGCGCGAAGTGCGTACGCCGATCCTCGCCTACACCGGCGACACCAGCCCAGCCGGCATCGACGGCTATCCGCCCGTTTACGAAGCCAAGGTGCTCATCACCGAACTCAGCTTCATCCGAGCGAGCCATCGCCGCGAGAAAATCCACAAGTTCGGCCACATGCACCTCGACGACTTCCTCGAGCGTGCCGACCGCTTTAACAACGAACTGATCATCGCCGCGCACTTCAGCACCCGCTACCACACCGAGGAAATCCTCCGCACGCTAGGCAACAAACTCCCCGAGAAGCTGCAATCGAAAATGCGCCTGTGGGTATGAGCCGCAGGTCGTCACGGCGAAAAATCGTTATTACGTTACCTTGCATCGCGGAAACATTTGCCCTGAAAAGAGTTCTCGAATGAAGCACCCACCGTACCGGCTCGCAGTCGTTCACGACGATCGCGATGATGATTTATCCGATCTCGAAAACGTGCCGCAAGCCTATCTCCACTCACGATGTGGGAAAGTGACGCCGAACGATGTCGCGATCACGCGGCGTATTCACCGCGAACCGCTCAATATGTTTAAGGGTGGCAACGCAGCGGGATGCAACTTTTGCCCAAAAGAAAGCTACCCTTCGCACGAATTTACGTGGGTCGAGACAAACGAAAACGTCCAGTCGTACTATCACGGTATCATCGCCGAAGAGCACCTCGCGAAGCCAACCGCATGGCGAATGAATGCCTTGAAAGCGGGCTTATTTAATGCGTTCATCGTCGCATTGATTGGAATCATCGTGACGGGACTCTTTGCGCGAAAGCTCGAAGACAAGAGTGTCTCTTTGGTGATTCTGCTCGTGAGTCTGTTGTTGACACTCGTGACGCCACCTTTTGTCATTGCGTACAAATTTTGGATTCGCCAAAAGCGGCTTCGCGATTATCGTGAGAATTTCGGCAACGAAGACATCCCGTACGATGAAAACTAGCCACTCACCGCGACATCACTTCTTGCTCGCTGGCGTGCCGTTGAAGACGACGATCGCTTTGCGGTCGCCGGCATTTAACGCGATCGTCCGATCGTACTCGTATGCGATTCCCTCGCGAACCCAGGTCGCACGCACGACGAACTCCATCGACTCCCCCGGCACGAGTGCAGGGCCGATGAGTTCGTGTTTCGCGGATGATTTCGGTTGGCGTACGCCGTTCAACCAGACGTCGCCTGCGAACGGCAGTTCCACGGTGAGTACGGTATCGACCTTTACGAATGTGGCCGTTTCCGCGATGCGCTGGCGGGCCATTAAACTGCTGAGGTGCGCCGGGTGCAAAGCCGCGACGGCGGCCACCGGTGCCACGATCGACGGAGTGTCGTCGTATGCGTAGCGATTGTCGAACGATCCGCCCCAACTACGCGGGTAAAAATAAGGATTGTAGCCCCCGTAGCCGAAACCGGGGTAGATGACGGGCGCGACGGGAAAACCGCCGCCGGCCGTGCCGAACGAGCCGCCGTACCCTGCTGGGCGGTCGTACGGGGCGTTAATCTGACCGTTTGCCACTTGCGCGACAATCATCGACGCGAAGATTGCCGAGATACGCATCGTCATGGTGTGCTCCGATATCGTGGAATCCGATACTCCAATATACGGTGTCCCACCAGCCACGATGGAATCGGGACTTATTCCTCCACCGGTTACTTCATGATGTACGTCTCGGGAGCTTTCACCTCGTTCGGCATCGTCTTTGCCAAGGTGACGAACTCCTCGACGCATGGCGGGCAGCAAAACTCGTATTTCTTGCCGCCGATGACCCAAATGAGGTTCGCGTTCGCTTTCGTCAGCGTTATCGGGCAGAGTTTGTCGCCCGCGATCGGCTTGATGTCGTGCGACACCTTCAAACCCTTGTACTTTGCGGATACGGTCGTATTGCCGTTCGCTTTGATGTCGGCCGCCGTGTAAATGCCGCCCGGCGTCAGGTAGACATCGGCCTCGCTACCCGCGGGTGCCACGACGACGGCACGCCCGTGATCGTCCACTGGCTTCATCGACTTCTTGTCCTCTTTGTGTTCCGCCTCCTTGAAGTCGGCGAGATACGGCTTGCCGTCGATTTCCACACTAATCGTCCCCTCGAACTCCTGCTCTTTTGCGAAATTGTCGTGGATGGCCACGAAGCGGGACGACTTGCCCTTCGGGTCGCCGTCCTGCGGGGCCGCGACGAGATCGGTCTGAAACGTCGGAGTCTTGATGCTCAGGAGCAGTTTCGGTGCGGAAATCGGCTCGTTCTTCTTCAGGTCTTCGCTGAGGATGTAGACGGTCGCCTGCTTCTTGCCGTGGTCCACGACGAACTCGGCGTGCGATTTCCCCAATTCGATGAGGGTGCCACCGTGCGGGGTTTCACCGTGGCCGTGGTCGTCCTTCTTGGTGGACTTTTCAGCCTTCTTGTCGCTGGGTTTGGCAACGTCTGCCGACTTGCTGCATCCGAGCGCAGACAAGCCGATTAACAGCACGCCGAGACTCAACAGTTTCAGGTTCTTCATTGCAGTCCTTTCGAGGAAAATAGAAAGTACATCCCATCATACGCTGGCCGGTTTTGCGAGCGTCAGGTCCATTGCAGTCGGCTCGAGATGAACCAACCGTTCGGCGTCTTTGCCGCTGAACTTCCAGAACAGTCCGGGGTGGATGAGGAACTCGCAAAACGTCGAGGTCACCAACCCGCCGAGGATCACCGTCGAAACCGGATAGAGAATTTCCAGTCCCGGCTTCTTCCCACCGATTACAAGGGGGATCAACCCGATCCCCGCCGTCAGCGCCGTCATCAACACCGGTGCCAGCCGTTCGAGGCTGCCCCGAAGTACCGTCTCTTTGCTGAACGGCAGTTTGTCCTCTTTCATCAGGTGGAAATAGTGCGTAACGAGCAAGATGCCGTTCCGCACCGCGATTCCACCAAGCGACACGAACCCGACGAGGCTCGCGACGGTGAGTGTCTGGTTCGTCAGCACCAGCGCGATTACACCGCCGATGAACGCCGTCGGGACGGCGTTCAGGATTTGCAGGCTGACCCGCACCGAAGGGTACAGCAAGAACAGCACGACGAACACCCCAGCGACCGACACGACAGCCAGCACGGAAATGAGCATCGTGGCCGATCGCTGCGCCTCGAACTGCCCGCCGAATTCCACGAAGTAACCTTCCGGCATCGGGACGCGGGATTTCACCCGCTTCTCGATGTCCGCCACCACACCAGCGAGGTCGCGGCCCTGCGTGTTACATCGAATGACAGCTCTCCTTCGAACGTTGTCCCGGTTGATCTGGTTCGGCCCGCCCGCACCGTCGGGGATGTCGGCCACGTCTTTCAACCGCACCTGATTCGGCAACGAGGAAGACGCATCCTTCCGCACGGGAAGGTCGATCCGCAGTTCGCCGAGCCGCGAGTAGTCGGTGCGGTAGGCGGCGTTTAACTTCACGACGAGGTCGAATCGCCGCTGTCCTTCGAGCACCTGCGACACGACCTCGCCCTTCATTGCGGTCTCGATGAACCGAGCGACGTACTGCCGACTCAGGCCATACCGGGCGAGGTCGTCGGGCCGCAAGACGATGTGCAACTCGTCCACGGTCTCTTGCGGGTCGATCACCGGCGGTGTGAGGCCCGGCACGTCTTGGATCGCTGCCTTGATCTGGGTCGCCAACTTTTGCAATTGATCGAGGTCGTCGCCGAACACCTTGATGGCGATCTGGGCCGTAACCCCCGAAAGCATGTGCGAGATGAGGTGGGCCATCGGCTGCTCGGCCTCGAAGGCCACCCCCGGCACCTCTTCGCCCAACTCTTTCAGCAATTTCTCCAGCATCGCATCCCGGCCGCGCTCCGCCTCGGGGTTCATCGAAAGGATGTATTCCGACCGACCGACCGGCTCCGCGTGTTCGTCCAGTTCGGCGCGGCCCGTCCGCCGGACGAAGTGCTTGACGTCGCCGGTCGGATTTGCAAGCGTCTTCTTCATCGTCTGCAATTTGGCGTCGATCAAGACCGCCGCTTCGTTCGACGCCTTCAGCGACGACCCGGCGGGCAGCGTCACGTTGATCTGGATACTGCCTTCGTCGAACTTCGGCAGAAAGTCCGACCCGAGTGTGGTCAGCCGCCACCCGCAGTACGCGACCACGATCCAGGTGGCGAGCAACAACAAGCCCGCTCGCCGCATACTGAACCGGATCAGGAACCCGGCCAGCCACTTGAGGAGATTCAAGATTGGAGATTGAAGATTGGTGACTGGAGAATCGACACCACCTGCCGTTTTTGCAATCTTCGCTCTTAAATCGACATTCTTCAATAGATAATACGACAGCACCGGCGTAACCGTGAGCGACACGACCAGCGAGGCCAAGATCGACACGATGTACGCCAGCCCCAGGGGAACGAACAGCCTGCCTTCGACCCCCGAAAGTGCGAATAATGGCATGAACGCCAGCACGACGACCGCAGTCCCGAACACGATGGCCGACCGCACCTCGCGGCTGGCGTCGTAAATCACCGCAATGGCGGGACGGGGTGTAGCCAGTACGCTGTTCTCGCGGAGTCGGCGGTAGATGTTCTCCACGTCCACGATGGCGTCGTCGACCAGTTCGCCCATCGCCACGGCAATGCCACCGAGCGTCATCACGTTGATCGAGAGTTCCTGCCCGCTGACCCAGCCGATGAGTCGAAACACGAGCGTCGTCACGACCAGTGACAGCGGGATGGCAGTGAGCGTAATGAATGTCGTGCGGAAGTTGAGCAGGAACAGGAACAAGATCACGACGACCAGCCCCGCCCCAATCACCAGCGCTTCGCCGACGTAATACACACCGCGGTCGATGAAGTCTTTGAGTTGGAATAACTCGGTGTTGACGACGTAGTCGGCGGGGAGTGCGGCCTCCGACTCTCGCAGTGCGGCCTTCACTTTGTCGGTGACACCGCGCGTGTCGGCGTGCGGCTGTTTGACGATCGTTAGTACGACCGCGTCCGCCCCGTCGATGCTGCCATCGCCCCGCTTCGGGGCCGGGCCTTCCGCAACGGTCGCCACCTGCCCGAGCAAAACGGGCCGCTCGCCGGAGGTTTTCACGGGAATCTTGCGGAGATCGTCGAGCACCTTGGCCGGCTGCGGCCCGAGCCGCGCGATCACACGCACCGGGCGTTCGACGTGACCTTCCTCAGTAAACCCGCCGCTCGAGTTCAGGTTGTTTTCCTGAATCGCCTGATCCACATCCTGAATCGTTACGCCGTACTCCGTCAGCTTGTCAGGGTTTACCAGCACCTGATACTGCTTGCGATCCCCTCCGAGGACGATCACCTCGGCCACCCCTTGCTCCTTGAGCAATCGCGGTCGAATCACCCAGTCGGCGACCGTCCGCAAGTCCATCCGCTGTTCTTCCGGCGTGCGGAAAATGACGGTGTGCTGAATGAACGAGGAAGGTTGAAGGATAAAGGTGGAATCGGAGACGCGCACGGCCGGTTGGGTTTGTTCGACGCGCACCCAGGTAGACAGATCGTGGCGGTCGACCACGCGCCAGACCGTTACGCTTTCGCCTTTCCCAAGCTCGGCCATCAGGCCGGTGCGACCGACTGCCACCAGCGCCCCGCCATCGGGACCGCGTTGCCGATACAGCCCGATGTGCATGATCTGGCCCATGATGGAACTCGGCGGCGTCATGAGTGGGCGGATGTTCGCGGGCAACGTTCCGCTCACTGCGGTCAGTCGCTCTTGAACGATCTGCCGCGCGTAACGGACCTCCGTCTTCCAGCCGAATTCGACATAAGTGACGACCAACCCTTGGCTCGATTGGCTGCGGACGGCCTCCACGCCAGGCGCGCCGAGTATCGCCGTCTCGATCGGCTGCGCGACGAGCGACTCGACTTCCTCGGGGGACATGCCGGGGCTTTCGGTTAGCAGCACCACGCGCGGCCGGTCGAGGTCCGGGAACACGTCGATCGGCATGGTGGTCGCGAGATAACTGCCGTACACCATCACCACTAACGCAGCCATCACGACGAGGGCGCGATATTGCAACGCGTACCATTGAAGATTGAAGATTGGAGATTTAAGATTATTAATTGGAAAAACTCCGATCTGAGGTGGCAGTTTTACGCGATGCGACCATAATTGCGGTGAGTTCGTTGGCTTCGGTGAGGAGTGGGGCGACCATCGAGCGAACGTGAAGTTCACTTTCGATGATCAATTCGAGCCAGTAACAACATTCGTCGACTTCTTCGATGACGATAGCGAGTTTCGCAACGAACTCCGCTCGGGATCGAGCACGACAAGTCGCCCGGTAGTTCGCCCCGACCGACGTTCCACAGCGAACGAGTTGCTTGCCGATTACCCACGCGACGGGTTGATTCGGCAGCGCAGCGACACAGCGCATCACGCGCAACGCAAATGCCTTCGTCCTCGCCTTCAGATCCACTGCCGTCATGAGAATCCCTCGCAGTTTTCAATCTTCAATCTTCAATCGAAATTCTTCAATCATCAGTGTTTGCCCATGTGGACGCTGCCGTCCGCGTGGATGTGGAACCCCTTGGGCATGGTGCCACTTTGGGACTTAATCATGCGGTTCAGTTGGGCCGCTCCGGTCTGGGCGACGTACACGCCCGGCGGGACGCTACCGTCGTTGGCAACGACGACGTGGTCGCGATCTCGATAGAGAATTTGCACCGGTTTGCGGTCGAACACATCGCCATTTTGGCGAAACACGTAGGCGTCGGCCCCGTCGCGGGCCACGGCATCGGGGGGCAGCACGAAGACGTTCTTCACCTCCTCGACGCGGACGAGCAGGCGGACCCGCTGGCCGGGTCGGAACCGCCAGAGCGTCTGCATTTTGTTAAGCTGTGATACGGCCCGCGACTGGTTTTCGAGTGGCATGATGAAGCGAAACGTACGACTGTCCGGGTCGATGGTGTTGGCGATGTACGTGACGCGGAATGTCTGCCCGTGCGCGTCCCACCCGTGGCCAGACTCTTCTTCGAAATCGACCTCGATCGGCCAGCCTTCCTTAACGACCCGTTCCAACAACGGCGATTCGTCGCGGAACGCACGCCCCTCGATGGCAAGCATTTGGTGATTCGCCAACAGCGACAGCGTCTGCCCAGCCTGCACCTGTTGACCGAGTTCGACCTTTAATTCTTGAATCTCGAACACATTCGGGATTGAAGATTTCAGGACGGGTTCGGTCTGAGAATCGACACTCTTCAATCTCCAGTCTTCAATCTGAGGCGCGACGATGGGGATTTCGGCGACGAACTTGCCATCGGTTACGCCGTCAATTTGCGCTGGCAACAGCCCTCGATTGATGAGTTCCTGGCGGTACGCTTTGACCGCCACTTCGAGCCGAGTAATCTGGCTGTCCACCTCGATGATACGCGCCTCTGCAACGGCACCCTCCGAAGCAACGAGCCGCTTCCTTTGAGCCTCGGCGAGCTTAATATCCTGCGTGGATTTGAAGAGATCGGTCTGCGTGAGGTGCAGCGATTCGCTGAGGAGCTTGAGGGTAAAAAGCACCTCGCCGGGTCGGACGGTGTCGCCCGCGATTTTGTGAATGCGGCTGACGATGCCGGTAACCGGGGCGACGACCCCGCGGTCGCTGAAACCGGGGCGGTCGATCACGATGCCGGGTACAGAGATCGTCTTCCAGAAGTTGTCGACTTTGAGCGGCTTGGCAGTCAGTCGCAGGTTCTTTTGGGCCTGTACCGTAAGTAAGACTTGCTCGGATGGCGCGGCCGCTTCGGCAGGATCGTCGGGTTCGGCGTTCGATTCTTTGGCAATCGGGAACAGAACCGGTAGCCAGTGTTCTCGACTGAAGTAGCCGCCCGCGGCAATGCCCGCGACGACCGCGAGGATAACGACGTACCGGATCGCGCCGACGAATAGCCGGCGCAACGATCGATCGGTTGGACGGACGATCTCTGTGGGCGGGTCGATTACGCCGACGGCAGGCTCGCTCATGCCTGGACTCCAGTGTGTGTTGACGCCGATGAACGGTTGCTACACCGCAATCGCACGATAGAGAATCGAATATCCGGATGAATGAGAAACAATCGATGGAACGACGAAGAAGTGACTGGCTAAATGACGAATGAGCAGTGCGAAAGGTAGAGCGGTGGCGATGACTGATAGTTTACAACCGAGAAATCGACCGAGTGGCGAGCGGGCGTCATCGAGAAAAGTGGGACGCCAGCGAAATCCGTTGCTGTCAATACGCCGATCTCGGTGACAGTTGACTCCGTCCACTGGAGATTCTCGACGATTGCAGACGCGAACGGGCAAACGGGTTTGTGATGTTCGAGCGGAGCCGGTGCCGAGTGAGGGTCCGTCGGCACGGGTTTCGGGCAACGATGGTGAGAACAACCGTCGATTGATTGCGTACTCGCCACGCTGTTGACGCGAACATGATCCTGCGACGTACGCTTCTCGACGTCCGCTTTGCAAATGCAAAACAGCGACGGCAGCAGAAGCGGCACGCAGGCCACCAACATCAGAAATCGGGCCAAGATCGACATTGTGAGAATCTTAACGCCGTACGCCGCCAAAGTCAAACGAACTGAGTCAACGTAACTGTGTACAAATCGTTCTCACACGCCGACCGATTTGAGTTTGTTCTTCGCCGACTTGCCCGCTTCGCTCTTCGGATCGCGCTTCACTAACAACTTCAACACATCGGTACCGAACTGTCGCGTGCGGCCCGTTTGCTCGACGAAGTGGAAGCCGAGGTACAACAGATCTTCGGGTTCGAGGTGTTTGGCTTTCTCGATTTCGCTCAGCAACAGCACCGCATCGTTTTGGTGGAGCGCGTCGAAGTTGCGAAGGCACGGGTCGGATTCGAGGTAGCGTGCGGCGAGTTCTTTCTTCGAGACTTTTAGCCCGCACATCGCCAACTCGAGCCGGACTGCGAAACCGATCGACGGGTCTTTCGACACCGCTTTTAGGTACACCAGTGCCGCCTCGTACTTCTTCTTTTTCCGCAACGCGACGGCTTTCTCGACGAGTCCATCTTGCAGTTTCGTATGATCCCATTCGCGGAGCAAAAACAAAAATGGCTCGGTGCGGTGATCGTGCTTTTCGAGGTACTCGCACAGTTCATCGAAGAGTTCGGTCCAGTGTGCGGGCGTCAGATCCTTCGCGAAAGTCAACGCAGTACGGGCGAGAGGCCAGGCGTCCTCGTGGTTCGGTGCGGCGATCAGTGCCGCGACCAGCGATTTGCGACCGAACTTCAGTTTCTGCAATCGCGCGAGTGCCGTATCGCGGACGCCGCGATCCGCGTGTTGAAGTTGCAGCATCAACCCTTCGGCCACCTGGGCGGTATCGCGATCGCCGATCTTGTCGATCGCGAGTCGTCGTGCGGCAATGTCGGGCGCGTGAAACAGCGCGATGTAATCGGGCAGTAGTTTGTCGTTTACCGGCAATCGGTTCAGAATCATCATCGCTGGGGCCGCGACTTGGAAATCGCTCTCGGATGCACACAGGAACAAGCGTTTCCATTGCTCTTTCGTCGGCGATTCGGTCCAGCCGCCGACGGCTTGTAGCGCCATCGCTCGCACCTCGTGCGGGTGCGGCGGCACCGTGCGATCCCACAAGACATCCGTTGCCACGGGGTCGTTCAGCGCGACGAGGATTCGCACGACCTGTCCTTCGGATTGTGCAAGCAATGGATGCTTTTTGTCTAGGGAAATCGTCACCATCTCGGTTGCGAGTGCGGTTTTGTCGGCGGGTGAGAGGTCCGGGATTCGCGAGATGATCGCGGTCGCCGCCGATGCTGCAATCTGTGGATCTTTGTCGAGCAGCACCGAAACCGCCACCGATTCGGAGCCGCACGAAGTGAGTGCCGCCGTGATGTACTTTCGCACCCCCGGCACGACTTTGTGAAGTAGCTCTTGCAGCCCTTTGATCCCCTTCGCACCGAGTTTCGCACATGCCTCGGCGGCCATCGAAGCTTCGTTGCCACCGTGGGCGATCTTCTCCAACAACGTCGGAAGAGCCTTCTCGATTTTCAGCATTCCGACCGCACGAATGGCTTGTTGCCGAACCTCGCCGTTCTTATCGGTGAGCCGTTCTTGGAGTGCGGCGGCAATCTCCGCATCGCGTATTCCCAACTCGGCAACGACGAGTGCCGTGGCCGCACGTAGCTCGGTCGAGCTGTCGAGGGAAAGCAGTCTCACGAACTTTTTGGCAGGGATTTCCATTGGTCTCAGTCGAAGGAGGATTGTGGGTGTTTTGGTTTATCGTATGGAACGTCCGTTCAACGCGGTTGGTTTTCTTCTGGTTTTTCAGTCTCTTCCGCACCGGGCTGCCGGTCTACGCCCAACCGGCGAATTGCAAACGGCACTCCTCTCATTCCACGACCACGAGGAATTCATCGTCCGCATACACGTGAACGGTTTCGGCGAACGCCACCCAACCGCGTTCGTCGGTCACCCCGGACGCGATGCAGACTTTACTTTCGTTCTCCGAAACATTCAAACGGTACGCACGGGCGTGCTTGCCTGCGGGTACGTCGGTGAGGTGAACGCGATCGATCCAGCGTTCCTCAGTGAATCGGAAGGTGAAGTGCGGTTCGACGTACAGAGTGCGCATCATGGTTTTGGGTTCCAAATCGCCGTCATCAACTCGTAGATACGCGGTTCGGATTCCATCATCTCCGCACGGTTGAATGGGAAGAAATCGTTCGAGCCGAAATACGCTTCGGTCATCTCGGCGAAAAACTCCATCCGGTTCGTCATCGCGTAATGTTTCACGCGCTTACCGTTGTGGAGGAGCACCTTTTCCCCGCGCTTTTCCGACATGAAAAGCTCGTAAGCTGCCTGGATTCGCGGCTCGTCGAAGCTCAATTCCCGATCGTGATAGGCGTGGGCTAACTCGTGAAGTATCACCCACGGCTGCTCGTTAATGTTACGTTTCGTGGCCAAGTCAATCGCGCGGGGTATGTGGACGCATTTCGCCAGATCCTCGGCGTAGCCGTTGTTTTTGAGCCAATCCGCGCCGGGGTGATATTGCATCGACTTGAGTTTCCCGTGCGAGTAATCGACGACGATTGGCACCGCTTGAAGTAACTTTAAGCGATCTTCCCGTACGACGACCTTGATCTCGACGAGCTTCGCTTCGAGGAATTTCAGGTTGCGTTTGCCCATCTCCACATCGGGGCCATTCAAAAGCCGATCGTCGATGCGAATTTTCCAGCCTTCGATATCGCGCGTCGTTCGCGACGTCGGCTTCGTTGGCTCGCTCGGGGTGTCCGCAGCGATTCCGGCGTTCGCCGTCATCGCGAGGAAGATCGTCGAAACGATCGTAGATCGTGTACCGAACATAGCGGGTCTCTTGAGGTTTTGTAGAATCGCTTCCGATCAGTATCCTGGCTTTGTTCAGAATGGCCATTCGACACACCGAGGAATCGTCGAGGATGAAGATCACATCGATCCGTGCGTACAAGGTGCTGTTGCCCCTACGCGAGGGCGACTACAAATGGTCCGGTGGGAAATCGGTCGACCTGTTCGATAGTACCATCGTTCGCGTCGATACCGATGACGGGATCACCGGTTGGGGCGAAGTCTGCCCGCTCGGGCCGTTCTATCTTCCGGCGTATGCGAATGGCGTACGGGCGGGCATCGCCGAGTTGGGGCCGCACTTACTCGGGTACGATCCCCGCGAACTCGGCAAGTTGAACCGCCGGATGGATGCGGCACTCAAGGGGCACGAATACGTCAAGTCCGGGATCGACATCGCGTGTTGGGACATTCTCGGGAAGGCGACGGGGCAACCTGTCTGCACGTTGCTCGGCGGACGTTACGGCGAAGATTTCGTTCTGTACCGCGCCATTTCGCAAGAGTCACCCGAAGCGATGGCCGCGAAAGTATCGCAGTATCGGGCTGAAGGGTATCGCCGTTTTCAACTAAAAGTCGGCGGCGAAGCGGATGTCGATATCGAGCGGATTCGCGCCGTCGCCGCGCAACTGACACCGGGAGATCGGCTGATTGCCGACGCCAACACCGGCTGGCGGATGCACGATGCGCTGCGGGTGGTGCGTGCGGTACGAGACATCGACGTGTACATCGAACAGCCCTGTTTGACGTACGAAGAGTGCCTGACGGTCCGCCGTCACACCGATCATCCGTTCGTTCTCGATGAGGTGATTAACGGCATCGAACCGCTGCTTCGCGGCCATGCGGATCGCGCGATGGATGTGGTGAACATCAAAATTAGCAAGTTCGGCGGGCTGACGAAAGCCGTGCAGGCACGCGATTTGTGCGCGAGCCTCGGCGTGGTGATGACGCTCGAAGACAGTTGGGGTGGCGACATCGTCACGGCCGCGATCGCGCATCTCGCGCATAGCTGCCCGACGGAGTTTTTGTTCACATCCACCGACTTCAACAGTTACGTCACCGTCGATTTCGCCGATGGCGCGCCGCAACGAAAACACGGTCGCATGGCCGCATCGACGGCACCGGGTTTAGGAATCACCCCAAAGATGGACGTCCTCGGTCCACCGGTGTTGGTCGTGAAGTAAACGAAAAAACGCCGTAGCGTTGGCCCATATATGGGCCACCACTACGGCGTGAACCGGAAGGCGAACGACTAGTGGCGTTGCACGGCGGTGAACAACTCGGACATCTTGATGCCGAGTGCCAAACAGATTCGGTATAGCGTCTCGATCGAGGCCGAGTTCTTGCCGAGTTCGATCTGGGACAAGTACCCGAGCGACACGCCGGTTCGTTCGGACATATTCGACAGCGTGTAACCGAGACCCTTGCGGCGTTCGCGGATCGCGGAGCCGAGCGATTCGCGGAGCGCTTCTTCGGTCATGCGTAGGAGGCCCTTGCTCTCCAGGCAGCGAATGACGATTTCGCGAAGTTGATCGACCTGGAACGGCTTCGTCACGTAGTCGTAAGTGCGTGCTCGCAAGCAGTTCAGCGCACTATCGACCGATGGGTAACCGGTCACGACGACGATGTTCGCATCGGACTGATTATCGCGCACCCAACCGAAGACTTGATCGGGTTCGAGGCCAGGAATCACGTAATCCATAATGATCAGGTGATAGTGGTTCTTGCGGCTCAGCACGGCTTCGACGGCCGTCGGATCGGAGACGACGTCGATCTGGAAGTCGCGGTTTGCGAGTGCGGCTTGAATGACCGCGCAGGTGGCGGGGTCGTCGTCCAAAATCAGGAGGCGAATTTCGCCGCTGCTTTGAAGCTCGCTGATTGGGGCAGGTGCCCGGACCGGTCGCGGTGTTTGCCGCAAACGGTCGTCGATGTCGATGGACGTCATGGTTGAACCTTCTGTAAAGTATTTGAAGCAAGTGTCGCAGCAGGCACGATGACAGATCGTGCGGCAGCAATGGGAATTACGACGCGGGCAATCGTTCCGGGGGTAGGGGTGGCCGCGTCGATCCGAATACCCCCACGGTGTGCGATGAGCGTGCGGTATACGATGGCCAAGCCGAGGCCACGGTGACGCACTTTCGTCGTGACGAACGGTTCGACGAACAGCTTCGCACGAACCTCGGGCTTGATGCCGGTACCAGAATCGCGAACGGTGATTTCCACATAGCTGCCAGGGGACACCTGCCCGAGGAACGATCTGGCATCAGTCGCGTTGAGCTCGACGGGCCGGGCCGTCACGAAAACGGCGTGTGCTCCTACCGAGGCTTCAACGGCGTTTTCGATCAGGTGTCCGACGAGCGCCTGTAACGGCCCGGCTTCCATCGCCACCGCAGGCAAATTCGTGGGAAACTGCACCGCATATTGTATGCTCGCGGTCATGCTCGGTCGTTGCCGAATTTCTTCTTTGGTAACTGCGTCCACCACGTTGCCCGGTTGCGGCTTCGTCTGACCGCTCCGGCTGAGTTGATGCAATTGTTGTGTGAACACGATGCCCCGATGCCCGACTTTCGAGATTTCGTCGACGAACTTCGCCGATTGCGAACCGGGTGTCAGCAACGGTATCGTCAAGTCCGAGAACCCGATGATCCCGGTAAGGATGTTGTCGAAATCGTGTGCCATGCGTCCCGCAATCGCCGACGCATCGCTGAGGCGTTGTTGCAATCGCTCCGGATCGAGTATCACACCAATTTTACCCGCAAGTAATGGCGAGCGTTCGATCAATTTCGCCGACAGCGTCAGATAGTTTCGGTCGATGTCCGTCCACGGTTCCGATGAAGATCGTTCGGCCCAAACCACACCCGGCGAACGCCCAGACGGCGACAGCAACGCATACAATCGGCCCGACGACCCCGGCAACTGCCATACCACCGTCGCACGTCCCGCGAGCAACGACTTCAGTACGTCCGCTAATTCCGTTGGCGGCGCGACAGAAGTGGTTATTGTCACAACGGCTGGTCCATCGATCGGCCATATGAGGCCGGCGTGCTGCCAACCCGATGCGTCTGCCCAGGCCGCAACTTTCGCTTCGAGCGTGTGGCCTTCTCGCGATTCCGACAGCCACGTCGGCAGAAATGCCAAGCCAGTTGATATTCCTCCCAGCGCGGTCATTCAGTGCCTCTCGACGAAATATGTTGTGAATCCAAGATTCGTCTCAGGTGCGAGATGAATTACTCGAATTCCATGCATATTTAGAACGGGCACGAAGGAAGTCAATCAATTATTGTCGTTCCGCCTCAAGTCGATACTCGGAGGGGAACTCGCGATCACCTGAGAAATGTACCCAAATTGCGCAATCCGGAATGTCGAATGAGTCGATTCTGCGTCGTATAATCACTCGCTTGCGCGATTGCGCAACGGGCAAACAAAAACGTATCGAATCACCCCGCTCGAAGTGTAACGAAAAGAAGCCGCATCGTTGTCGATGCGGCTTCTTTCGTTTTGCCAATTGCGATTACTTCACTTCGGCGATGGCGGCCTCAACGGGCACGGCGACCGGTTCGTCTTTCACCGACGTTGCGATGTACGTGAGCTTCTTCTCACCTTCCACGTCGCCGACGGACACCGTGATCGTATCCTTCCCGCGGAACTCGCCTCGCAGCATCGCCTCAGCGAGTGCGTCTTCGAGGTGTTGCTCGACGGCACGGCGCAGGGGACGCGCACCGTATTCAGTGCTGCTGCCCTTGTCGATCAGGAACTCCTTGGCCACATCGGTCATGACCAACAACAGCGACTTGTCCTTCAGTCGTTTTGCGACCTTCGCCAATTCCATTTCGACGATCGACTTCAGGTTCTCCTTCGTCAACGAACGGAACACGATGATGTCGTCGAGGCGGTTCAGGAACTCCGGACGGAACTCCTTGTCCATGCGTGCCTTGAGCTTCTTCTGCATCTCGGCGTACGTCGCGTTTTCGTCTTGCTTACGGCCCTTCAAAAAGGCGCTCGAAAGATCGTCCGAGGTGATAATCGTCTCGGCACCGACGTTCGTTGTCATGATCAGGATCGCGTTTTTGAAGTCGATCACGCGGCCGACGCTATCGGTCAGGCGGCCTTCTTCCATGATCTGGAGCAGTGCGTTCCAGACGTCGGGGTGGGCCTTCTCGATTTCGTCGAGCAGCACGACGCTATACGGCTTGCGGCGGATCTTCTCGGTCAACTGGCCGCCTTCTTCGAAGCCGACGTAACCCGGAGGGGCACCCCACAACCGGCTGACGTTGTGCTTCTCTTGGTACTCGCTCATGTCCAAGGAAATCAGGGCTTCCTCGTTGCCGAACATGAACTTGGCCAGCGACTTCGCGAGCAACGTTTTGCCCACGCCCGTCGGCCCGGCGAAGATGAAGCTACCGATCGGACGCTTCGGATCTTTGAAGCCCGCTCGGCTTTTGCGGACCGCCCGTGCGATCGCCTTGATCGCTTCGTCTTGGCTGACGACCGCACCGTGAAGTTCTTGCTCCATCTTCAGCAGCCGGTTCGTTTCGTCTTCGCCGACTTTCTTCAGCGGAACGCCGGTCATCTTGGAAACGACTTCCGCAACGACTTCTTCATCGACGACGCCATCGGTTTCTTTGGCCTTCTCGCGCCATTCCTTGGTGACGGTTTCTTTCTTCTTCTTGAGCTTGTCAGCTTGGTCGCGCAGCGACGCCGCCTTCTCGAAGTCCTGCTCCGCGACGGCGGATTCCTTCTCTTGGTTCAACTTTTCGATGTCGACATCGATGTCTTTGAGATCCGGTGGCCGCGTCATCGCCTTGAGGCGAATTCGGGCACCGGCCTCGTCGATGACATCGATCGCCTTGTCCGGCAGGCAACGGCCCGAGATGTACCGTTCGGACAGATCGACTGCGGCTCGCAGCGCGAGGTCGGTGATCTGCACGCGGTGGTGAGCCTCGTAGCGATCGCGCAAGCCCTTCAGAATCTCGACCGCTTCGTCGGCGGACGGTGGATTCACGATCACGTCTTGGAAGCGTCGTGCGAGCGCTTGATCCTTCTCGATGTACTTGCGGTACTCGTCGAGTGTCGTGGCACCGATGCACTGAATTTCGCCGCGGGCCAACGCCGGTTTCAGCACGTTACTAGCGTCTATTGCGCCTTCGGCACCACCGGCACCGACGAGCGTGTGCAATTCGTCGATGAACAAGATCGTGTTCTTCGCACGACGGACTTCGTTCATCACGGCCTTAATGCGTTCTTCAAACTGGCCGCGATACTTCGTACCGGCAACCATCATGGCGAGGTCGAGAACGACGAGGCGACGGTCGCGGAGCAAGTCCGGTGCGTTGCCGTCGACGATCAACTGTGCGAGTCCTTCGACGATTGCGGTCTTGCCGACGCCGGCTTCGCCGAGCAGTACGGGGTTGTTTTTCTGGCGACGCGAGAGAATCTGGATCACGCGTTCGATTTCGTTCGTTCGACCGATGACCGGATCGAGTTTGCCCTGGCGTGCGAGTTCGGTCAAATCGCGACCGAAACTATCGAGCGCGGGCGTCTTCGATTTGGTCTTGCCGGAGGTCCGGTCGCCGGATCCGGATCGTTCGCTGCGTTCTCCGCCACCCGACTCATTTTCATTAGGCATATTGTGACCTAGTAAGTTCAAAACCTCTTCGCGAACGTCTTCGAGTTTCAGGCCCAGGTTCATCAGAACCTGGGCAGCCACGCCTTCTTGTTCCCGGAGCAAACCGAGGAGCAAGTGTTCGGTGCCAACGTAGTTATGATTGAGGTTGCGAGCCTCTTCGATCGAATACTCGATGACTTTTTTGGCCCGCGGCGTGTGCGGGAGTCGTCCGAGCGTGGCATTATCGCCACCCGGTCCGTGTTGGACGATCCGCTCGACTTCGAGGCGGATTTTGCGGAGGTCGATGTCGAGGTTTTTGAGGACGTTTGCGGCGACCCCAGAACCTTCTTTAACGAGGCCGAGCAAGACGTGCTCGGTCCCGATGTACTCGTGATTGAACCGCTGCGCTTCCTGATTGGCGAGTTGCATCACCTTCCGAGCGCGGTCGGTAAAGCGTTCGAACATCGTTTGCCGTCTCCGTTTCATCCCAACTGGTGTCAGTAAGGATTATAGACTAGTGCAGCCCCACAGGATTGGTAATCGAGCCAGTCAGCCATTTCGGGAGCGGGCTTGTGCCCCCGAAGTCCGGTTTCGTTCGTTCAATCCGTCGCGTGCGAACTTATTCGTCATCATATGCACGGCGCGGTTGAACCACCAACACCGGTTTTTCACATGAAGGGTCGGTGAAGCGCGGTCGGGTTCATTGTGCGGGGAATGGCGTCGCGACTGTGTGCAAAATCGCTATTCGCGGAGCAAGTTCGTCTTCGTATGCACATCGACCGGTTTGCGGTCGGCATGCGGCACCAGATACCCTCGCGTCCAATCGGGGCGCGGCGGGACTTTCGCGTCGAGTAGTTCGGTCTTCCATTCCCGATCCGTCTTCCTGGCCACGCCCGGCATCTCGAACTCATAATGGCTCAGCGTCGGCCCAGAAAACACGACGCGGTCTTTGCCGTTGTCGATGGCGATCACCAGGAGATCGACGCCGCCGACGCCTTCGTGCAGCACGCAACCGGGGTCGTCGTGTTTGGGGCTAGGGACATCGGTGTGGACATCCGCGACGAGCGCGTCCCACTTCATGCAGTCTTCCGGTCCCCGGTAGAACAGCGCCGGGTACCACCCCGTATACTTCGGTACGGTGGCGCTACCGGCGCGCTGGTGCCCGATCTGCATCACGTCTTCCAGCACTTTCCGTTCTTCGTCGCTCAATTCATTCCGGTCGAGTTGCTTCTGGGCTACCACTTTCAACCGGCCCATTTGGGCTGCGAAGTGACGAAGGAATTGAACCTGTTTCACTTGCGTCGGCTTCGCGGCCGGTGGGAATGGCGTCCGTTCCATTAAGTCTGCGGACCGTTTCGCCATCGCTTCCATTTGAACCCAAAACGGGATCACCGGTTCGACGAATCCAGCCGGGTAATAGCAACTTGCCTCAGCTGTATACGATTGCTTGACGTACAGTATCGAGTCGTGCCGCAACTGCGACCACGATGCCAACTGCGCGTTCGTCTGTTTCATCGCCCACTCGCGGGTCTTCATCGCTTCGGGCATCGTCTCCTCGGGCGACGCGGACAGCGTACGCAGCGTCTTCAACCATTGCATATAGATCGTTTCGTCCCACGTTGTCGGCACCAGTCCATCGAGAACATTCCGAACGGCGGCCAAGTTGTGCTGATACGGCAAGTGCCTATCCGGCAAGCGGTCGCGGAACCGGTGCGACCCCGTTTCCATACGCTCGACCAAGTCGGGCACCACGTGGTTATTTCCGAGAGCGGCGAAAACCACATCCAGCCCGCTCGGCACCCGGCGGATCACTTTGTCGCCATCCCACACGATGTCGTCGAAGACGACTTTCGATGTTGCCCAACTATCGACGACGAATTTCTGTCCGAGGAGCGTGAACGACCGAGGCAGCGAGACTTTCGTACTCGTCTCAGGGGAAATGTAAACGTCGCTTCGCACGTCTTGCTTACCCGCACTCGAGCGTTCGATCGCGTCGGCGAGTGTCTTCAGATCGTCGTCGGTTTTGAGGTCCACTATGGAAATGACCTTGGCCGCCGCCATGACGCGGGCTAAATCGTCGAATGTCGCCGAGTCGGTGCGGCCGACGAAGGTTTGAATGGCGCGGTCGAACTGCCGCCAGGCTTCGTCCTTCCCAGAGGCACGGAGCAGGTCGAGCAGCACGACAGCGGAGCCGAGTTCTCGATTCGACGAGAGCGGCCCCGTCGAGTCGAATCCGCCGACGATTCGCAGGTCGATTCGCCCGCACCACATCATCGCTTTGAAGTACGTCCGCAGTTCTGGCTGCGCTTCGTAGTGTCCCCGCGGCTTGAACTGGCTGAAGTCCATCTTCCGATTCCTACCGAACAACTCGAACTCGTGCATACCTTCGCGTGCCACCGCAGCGAGAGTGGTATGCACCCGCTTATCTTGATCGAAATGCGTCGGCACGAACCCACCCTGTAAACTGCGGGCGACTGCCAAGAAGTAATCCGCGTCCAAGAAGGAATTCTTGAGGACGCCGTCGCCGTAGCGCGACTTGGCTTCTGGTAAGGCGGCATGCATTCCAGCGAGCAGGGCTGCGAGTGCCTGCTTCAAGTACGTGAGTTCGAGATCTTCGAGCATGGCGTCGTAGCTGCGGTGCCACGCATGCAGCACGGAGTCGGACGAAACGAACACGGGCAGATCGCGGGAATACACGTCGTAGTAAACTTGTCCGAAAGAATGTCCACCGAGCCGCTCGGAGACGACGAAGCCATTCGTTTTGTACTTCGCAAGTTCGTCCGGCGACAACTTGTAACCGGTAAGTACGGTTGTCAGGTTCCGTTTGATGTTTGCAACGTGATCGGGTGTCGCACCCGGATATTTCGCGAGGGTCGCCTTGAGATCGGCATGTTCTTTCTCGACCTTCTCGACGTTTAACTTGTCGAAGAATTGAGCCGTCGTCGGATCCCAAGAGAGTTCGCGCAGATAGTTTGGTGTCGGGTAGCGCGCGGCGAATTGAGCCGTGGAGATCTGTCCGACCTCGCGGATTTCCGCATCGAATGCCGCCGTGTATTCAAAGGGATTCTGACCGTACTTCGGTGGGGCAGCGGAGAGATCGGCGTTTTGTCGGATCGTTGGGTAGACGAACAACCAGCCCAAGCCGATGAGCAGGCACGCGCCAGTGATGCTGAGATACCCGATGCGTTTGCGGAGCATAACAGGGCCTCCTAAGCGAACGAGAAGCGATGGTCAATTTGTCGTCATCGGTCCGAATGCTCGTTTGTAGTTCGATACCGAATCGAAGTTGGTTTCAATATACGTGATTCGCCGTGCCGAGTCGTGTCATTGCGTCCGGCGTCTCGACTGAAATCACTTTCGTGGAAGATATTCCGGAACCCACTTGCATCTGACCTCGATACCCGTCACGATGCACTTCGGCAATCCACTCCGCCACGACGACGCGAACCGGACTCGATAAAACACCGGTTTCACGAACGTCTGCTTCGGAGTCACTTGTGATCATTTATCCGGCTATCGACATTCTCGGCGGGCAGTGCGTGCGGCTGCGGCAGGGCGATTACGCACAGGAAACCGTGTTCTCGAACGACCCGTCGAGCATCGCGAAGAAATGGGCCGAGTGTGGGGCGGATCGCGTTCACCTCGTCGATCTCGACGGCGCGAAGGCGGGTAAGCCGACCAACGCCGACGCGATCCGCAAGGCGGTGCGTGCCGCCGGTGTGCCGTGCCAACTCGGCGGTGGCATTCGTACCGAAGCCGACTTGGAAACGGTGTTCGGCTGGGGCGTTCGCTGGGCGGTACTCGGTACGCGGGCACTGCAAGATCCCGATTGGGTCTGCCGTATGGCGGATCGTTATCCGGACCGCATCGTCCTCGGCGTCGATGCCCGCAACGGTTACGTGGCCACCGAAGGTTGGCTCGAAACGTCGAGTACGAAGGCAACCGAGCTTGCGAAGCGGGTTGAAGGCTCGCCACTTGCCGCAGTCGTTTACACGGATATTGCAAAAGACGGCATGATGAGCGGGCCGAACTTCGACGGCCTCGCCGAGATGCAGGCCGCGATGAAACTGCCCGTGATTGCATCGGGGGGCGTCGCGAATATGGCCGATGTCACCCGGCTGTCAGCGATGGAGTTGTTCGGCTGCATCATCGGCCGGGCGCTATACGAAAACACCATCGATTTGCGCGAAGCCGTGCGAGTCGGTTCCCAACATTCGAAGGATGCAACGATGTAAGGCGACTCCTCTGACGCACACGACCGACCGCCTCTCCAGACGGAACGTGCCGCTCGCGCCACTGTGAGCCACCTGCGGTGAAGGCCTCAGCAATTGCTGCGGCCCGTTTCCCACGGGAGGTTTTCATGAACAAGCATATGGTCGACGACGTGCGCGATATTGCGCTCGTCGGGCATCGTTCTGCGGGCAAAACCAGCCTGGCCGACGCGCTCCTCTTCAAAGCCCACGCGGTCGATCGGCTCGGGAGCGTCGACGATGGCACCTCGGCGTGCGACATCGACGAAGACGAAAAGCGCCACCACTTCAGCATCGATACGCACGTCCTGCACGCCGACCACGGCGGCAAACACCTGAACATCCTCGACACGCCCGGCACGCCCGATTTCATCGGTGCGGCCCTCGAAGCGATGTCCGCGGTCGAGACCGCTGTCATCGTGGTGTCAGCGGTGAATGGCATCGAAGTCGATACGCGACGGATGTTCTTTGAAGCCGGCAAACGTGGCCTCGCACGCGCGTTCGTCATCAACAAAATCGACGCGGAGGGCGTACACTTTTCCGGCGTCGTCGATTCGATCCGCGAAGCGTTCGGCAAGAACTGCGTGCTGTTCAATATGCCGAACAATCTCGGTGCGAATTTCTCCGGCGTCATCGACATCGTCCACAAGCCGACGAACGTGCCAACGACGTTCCCGTACGATCAGCGCGAAGCCCGTACGCAGCTCATCGAAGCCATCGTTGAAGTCAACGAACTGCTTCTGGACAAGTATCTCAACGACGGCACGATCAGCGATGCGGAACTCGAAGAGGCGTTGCCGCGCTGCTTGCTCGCGGGGTACGTCGTGCCGATTTTCTGCACCTCGGCGAAGCGCGATCGAGGCATCAAGGAACTGCTCGAGGCACTCGAAAAGTACGGCCTTTCACCGAGTGTCAGCCGCAAGAAACTCGAAGGGTTGTCGTTCGGCTCGAACGGAACGACGAAGCTCGCCGAGCCGACGGAGGCATCCGAATTTCTCGGGCACGTCTTCAAAGTCGTCAACGATCGGTACGTCGGGCACCTGAGTTTTATTCGCGTACTCTCCGGGGTGCTGACGCCGAACCACACGATTATCGACTTGAACAACGGCAAGTCGATTCGCGTCGGTCAACTGCTCCAGATGAACGGCAAAACCCACGTGCCGATTCACGAAGCGGTGCCGGGCGACATCGTCGCGGTGTCGAAGGTCGACGGCTTGCACATCGGCGACACGATCGCGTTTCGGGCCGATGCGCCGATGGTGGCCGACATGCACTTTCCCGTGCCGATGTACGGCGTGGCGGTCACGCCGAAACATCGCGGCGACGAGCAAAAGATTGCGACGGGCTTGCACAAAATCGCCGAAGAAGACATGACGGTGAAGATCACGCACGACCCGCAAACGCACGAAATGGTGATGTGCGGCGTCAGCCAACTGCACCTCGATGTCGTGCAGGAACGGTTGAAGCATCGCTACGATGTCGACGTGATTACGAAGGAGCCGAAGGTTCCATATCGCGAGACGATCGGCACGAAAGCCGAGGCCGATTACAAGCACAAGAAGCAGACCGGCGGCCGCGGGCAGTTCGCCGAAGTTCACATGCGATTGTACCCATTGTCGCGCGAGATCAAGACGCAGGAACAACTCGAAACGAACTTCGCGAACAAGTCGAACTTCGAGAAAATGCGTGCGGTCCACTACGACCCGCTGATGAACTTCGCGATCATCGACCATATCGTCGGCGGTACGATTCCGAACAACTTTCTGCCCGCCATCGAGAAGGGTTGCAAGGAGATGATGGAGCGTGGCGTACTAGCCGGGTACCGCATTCAGGATGTCGCAGTGGAGGTCCACTTTGGGAAATATCACGACGTCGATTCATCCGATGCCGCTTTCAAAACCGCGGCACGGCAGGCGTTCAAGAAAGCGTTCCTGATGGCGCAACCCTCGTTACTCGAACCGGTCGTGAAGCTCGAAATCACGATCCCCACGAAGTACACCGGCGCGGTGTTGGGCGACCTGCCGACGCGACGGGCCCACATCGAGAATCAGGAAACGCTCTCCGCCGATGCCACGATTATTCGCGCCCGTGCTCCCCTCTCAGAAGTGTCGCGCTACGCTGCCGTGCTCAGCGGGTTGACGCAAGGCCACGGCTCGTATTCGATGGAACTGAGCCACTACGACCCCGTTCCCGCGAACGTCCAGCAGCAGATCGTGGCGAAATCCGAGTTGAAAGCCGACGACGACGAATAGGTTTTTCAGTGACCGGTGTTCCACGAGTTGCCGATGCGGTTGCACGCATTTTCGGTCCGAATGTGCCATTGTGAGTCGCGAAAATGGCAAAAACAGACCGAAAAACCAGTATGTAATTCTGACTTGCGACGATTTTAAGATCGCGGATTCCTTCAATCGCGATTTCGACTCGCGTTTTTCGCGTTTCGCACATCGCAAGGCACCGATAATGAATGTGTAGGGATGCGCGCGGTGGTTTTAGAGGAGATGACCATGTCACGACGAACGGTGTTGATCGGCTTCCTCGCGATACTCGGCACAACGGGCTGCCGAAACATTTCGGGGCCGTTTGAAGCACGGAACAAATCGCGGGCGGACTTGCCCGGTTACAGCATCGAAGAACAAAAACGCCGCGGACGCGATCGCCTCGCGACATTCGAAGACGACCGTAGCGTTGGGCCGTCCGGATACATCGACCGACCCAGCCCAACGGGACGTTAAAAAAGAAAGGGCAGACATTTCTGTCTGCCCTTCGCGTTAGTCAATTTGTGCCGGGAATCGCCGTTCGGGTAACGGCCGGTTCGGTCGGGTGTTGCCGAGCTTCGGCGGCGGTCCGGGGTTCAGCAATCGCACTTCGTTCCCGTTCGCGTCGTGGCACTTGAGATCGAGGTGATCGGGCGATACACCGAGAATGCCTTGCACGACGATCTCGATTTTCGCACGCTCTTCGAGTGCCGCAATTTCCTTCCGCTTGCTATTCAGGATATAGTACGACGCATCGGTGTGTACCGTCACGTGAACGCTCGACACGGCCGGCGTACCGACCATCGCACGGTGCGTGGCGAGTTGCAACAACCGCATCACTTCGATGCCGGTCGTTTCGTTCGTGCGAATGTAACCGGTCGCTTTGCAGTGGGTACACTCGTTGTAAATCCGCCGTTTCAGCGACGTTTGAATCCGCTGGCGCGTCATTTCGATGATGCCGAACTGCGAGATGCGCAGGATCTTCGTGCGGGCTTTATCGCGTTCGAGAGCATCGCGGAGCGTGTTTTCAACGTTGCGGCGATGTTTTTCGTCGCGCATGTCGATGAAGTCGTTGACGATGACGCCGCCGAGGTCGCGGAGGCGCAGTTGCCGGGCGATCTCCTTCGCGGCGATCATATTCATCTGGTAAGCGGTTTCTTCGGCGTTGTTGTCCGCACGGAAGTTACCGCTATTCACGTCGATCGCCACGAGTGCTTCGGTCTGCTCGATGATGATCGAGCCACCGCGTGGCATGTCGATCTTCTTGTGGTTGAGCTTTGCGATTTCTTCTTCGATGCGGTGGCGGTGGAACAGCGGCTCGGCTTGTTCGTGCAGTTTGATGCGGTCCGCGAAGCGGGGCATCACGATCTGCAAGAACTCCGAAGCGTGTTGGAACGCGGTGGCGTCGTCGACCCAAATCGCGTCGATATCCTTCGTAAACACGTCGCGGATCGTTCGCGTAATCATGTCCGATTCGCGATAAATCTCGACCGGTGCGGCGACGCGCTTGATGCGTCGAACGACGACTTGCCACAAGCGTAGCAAGTAGGCGAGATCGCTTTGGAGTTCGTTGGCATCGCGATCCACGGCGGCGGTCCGCACGATGAAGCCGACGCCCTTCGGCGGGTCGAGGTCGGTCATAATATCGCGAAGGCGACGACGGGCTTCGGGGTCTTCGATCTTGCGCGACACGCCGAACCGCGTGAGGCTCGGCATCAGCACGAGGTAACGCCCCGCGATGCTGACGTACGTGCTGAGGTTCGGCGCTTTGGTGCCGATGGCTTCCTTGATGACTTGCACGATCACTTCTTGACCGCGTTTGAACACCTTCTCGATGGGCAATCGCGGTAACCCGCGATCCCGTGCGGGCCGTCCGCCCCCACCGCCACCACCAGAAGCCGCGGGTGCGGAACTTGGGCGACGGGTACGATCCGCATTGCGGTCGCCGCCACGATCGTTGTTCCGGTCCGCGCCACGATCCGCATTGCGGTCGCCGCCCCGGTCGTTCCGCTCGCCGCCCCGATCCGGACGCGGCCGTTCGCGATCCCCACGTCCGCCACGGTCGCCACCTCGACCACGGTCGCGGTCGCCGCCACGTCCCCCACCACCGCCACTTCCGCCGCGACGATCGTTCTTGCGGTCGTCGCTCCCGCGATATTCGCCATCTTCGTCGTCGTTAAAGCCGCGACCGATTACCGATTCCGGCAGGTCGAGTTCGGGGGTCGTTTCTTCGGAGAATGCGGTGCCATCGGGGGTTTCGTCGACGATTTCAAAACCATTGCCTACGTCGTCGGTGCCTTCCGGTTGGCCTGCGAATCGGTCGTTCGGTGCATCGGGGTCGAAGTCGATACCGCCACCGAAGAACGAACGGATTTCCGGTTCGTCTTGGTCGTCGGGCGACGTCCGCCGTTCGGCTCCGCTCATGAACTGGGTTTTATCGTCGGCTGGCTCATCGCCTTCGGGCTTCTTCTTCGTCGTTCGGCGCGGTTTCGCTTTCGTTTTCGCCACCGCTTCTTCGGCTTCCACCGCTGGCTCATCGGCCTTCGGTTTCGCGCGGCTACGACCGCGAGGCTTCACCGGTGCGGCTTCGACTTCAGGAGTTTCTTCCGCAACTACGACCGCCACTGCTGGCGTGGCGACTTGCAGATCGATCACTTCGACCGCATCATCGTCGAGCAGACCGGCACCGAAACCATCGTCGAAGTATTCTTCCTTCGGCGTGGGAATGGGTGCCACTTTGCGAACGATGGCCACTGGCTTGGGAGGCTCGATGGGCGGTGCAACCGGCGTACGGGGCGCGGGTGCGGGAATAATCTCGGTGGCATCTTCATCGATCAAGCCGACGCCGAAACCTTCGTCGTCGTTCCACGCCTCGGGTTCCTCGGCATTTGCGAATGCGACGGCTGGTAATGGCGGGGGCACATCGAAAGACACCGTGGCGGGCATCGGTCGCGGCTCGATCCGGGCCGGGGGTACGGTCGCACGATCTGGCTCGCGTTCGCGGGTTGGCTTATTGTCGCGGCCACCCGAGTTTTGTCGTGTCGGCGAACGATCGACGCCGTACGCTTCGTTGTCTTCGGCTTCGATGCGTGCGAGGACATCCTTGGGCAGCAGGTGTTTGTAATAAACGGGATCGACGTCGGAGACGTGCAAGAAGCCGTTGCGACCGATGCCGAAATCGACGAACGCCGCTTGGATGTTCGGCTCGATGTTGACGATCTTACCCTTGTAGATGTTGCCGACGTAGCTTTCCTGGCTGGATCGCTCGACGTAAAGTTCTTCGAGAATTCCATCTTCGACAATCGCGATCCGGCACTCCTCGGCCTGGTTCGCGTTAATCAGCATTTCTTTCTTCATTCGATCCTCAAAAAGTCGCTGCTACACACTCGTGCGTGTCGCTGTGTCATGTGCGTTCGGCGAACGTCGCCGATCGCGTGTCTTCATTCGACGACGGGGCCATTGGGGGAGAGTCCCCACGTGGCCGTTGTCGCCGGTGCTTCGTCGTCGTCAGGAGGTCGTCCTGCCGGTGTATGGAGGGGCAGCGTTTCCGCTGGCGTGGTCGGCGGGCCGTCGGTGGCATCCGCTTCGACTTCGTCTTGGAGGTCGAGTTCGACGCGGTCGAGGGCGGCACCTTCGCGGTGCATTTCCGTGAGGCCGAACAGCTTGATCAGTTCGTCGGCCCGTGCGGTACCGGTCGAGGTGACCCAGAGATCGAGGTAAAGGTAGCCATCTTCGACGTACGAATGGCGAATGAACGGGCGGATGTTCACGCGCCGCGCCCGCGGATAATGTCGATCCGTCCAGATTTTCTCGCGGCTGAGTAGTTCGTTCGCAGTCGCTTGCACGGCTTCGCTCGAATCGTGTGGAACCGCGAGGCGATACATCACGCGACGGGGTACTGCTGTCGATTTCGGATCGATCGATTGTGCGGAAACGAGTTGAAAGCCTTGGGGGGCACAGGTGTTGATGGAATCGCGTACCGAGTAAATGTTCAGCGGTCGTTTGAGTTCGAGTTCGACGACTTCGTTGTAGCCGGCCACGCCGAGGGGCAGCGAAAGTGCGAATACCCAGCGTGGGGTCGGGTGGAAACCGTTCGTCATCGCGAAGGGAACTTCGGCACGTCGCAACATGCGTTCGCACGAACGCATGAGGTCGTGGTGGCTCAGGAGTCGTAGGTCGCCGATTTTTTGAAACCGGAACCGGATTTTTTCGCCGACCATCAGGGTGTTGGGAACTCGTTCGCGCAGAATCGGGGCGATGATGAAGTCGCCCGTTTTCGCGCTCCGAGGAACCCCCTCCGGCCGCTGTCCCCGCAATCGCTGCGACGGAAATTAGCAGTTGTCGCCGAACGACCGTTGATGGCGGCGTTCGGTCTGCGTTCTCGTCGGTTTAACGATCGATTGTATCGGAGAGTAAGCGGCGCAAGTGTTCTCGTAAGTATGTCGTGACTTCGCGGGCCGATTCCATTTGCAAGGCATCGTCGGCGACCCGCTTGGCATCTGCAAGTGTCAAGTTGCGGATGACGTGTTTGATTTCGGAAATCTTTCTCGGCGTGGCGCTGAGTTGTCGCAACCCCAGCCCCACCAACAAGGAGACGTACAGCGGTTCCCCGCTCATCTCCCCGCACACATTCACCGTGATTCCTGCCGCCGTTCCTGCCTCCGAAACCAGCTTGAGCAACCGCAACACGGCGGGGTCTACGGGGCTGTAAAGGCTAGAGACTGTTTCGTTGTTCCGGTCGGCGGCAAGTGTGTACTGGACGAGGTCATTCGTGCCGATCGAGAAAAAATCGACCTGCTTCGCCAGTACGTCGGCCATGATCGCCGCAGATGGTACTTCGATCATGGTACCAAGTGGGATGCCCCGTTTGAAGTCAATTCCGGCTTCTGCCAAATCTTCTTCGACTTCACGGAGGATGCTTCGGCATTGGCGAAGCTCCATCACGGTGCTCACCATCGGGAACATAATCTGCACGTTGCCGTAGATACTCGCCCGCAAAATCGCGCGTAACTGCGTCTTGAATATCGTCTTGTTCACGAGACAGTAGCGGACGCTGCGCAACCCGAGAAACGGGTTCTTCTCGACGTTCGCGCCGGTTGCGTGCGTGAACTTGTCCGCACCGAGATCGAGCGTACGAATGACGACCGGGCGCGACGGCCCCATCACCGAAAGCACTTCCTTGTAAGCCTCGAAGTGCTCTTCCTCGGTCGGGTCGGTCGATTTGTTGACGTACAGGAATTCCGTACGGTAAAGCCCGACGCCACCCGCACCGCGTTCGAGGCAGGTCGGGGCTTCGCTCGGGAACTCGATGTTACCGAGTAGCAGCACTTTCGTGCCGTCCTTGGTGATCGCCTCGGCGTCTTTCAGCGACTCGTAAGGATCGCCGACGGCCAACTGCGTGCGACGCAGTTCCTCGTATTTGAGAATCGTATCGCGATCCGGCTCGATGATGATGAGGCCTTCGCCACCGTCGAGAATCACCAGATCGCCACCGGAAACATCGTTGAGCAACTTGCCCACGGCGACGACGGCGGGGATATTCAACGCACCGGCCAGGATGGCCGTGTGGCTCGTCGGTCCACCGCTTTCGGTCGCGATCCCGATGACCGTTTTGGCGTCGAACTGTGCCGTCTCGCTCGGTGTGAGGTCGTGCGCGAAGACGATCACCGACTCGGTAATGTTGTCGAGCGATTCGCGTTTTTCGCCGAGGAGTTCGTGAAGTAGCTGCTTTTCGAGGTCGATGATGTCCGCTTTGCCGCGCGTCGAGAGTTCGCCGACGCCCGACTCGTCGAGCATCTTGACCTTCGACCGCATGTGCCGACTCACCGCATATTCGGCCGAGTAATTTTCCGAACGAATGAGCGTTTCGATGTCGTAGCGGAGGAGCTGATCCTCGAGTAGAAAGGCGTGCGCAGCGAAGATTCTCCCCGCATCGCGGCCGAGTTTCGCGGTCACTTCGCGTTCGCGTCGGCGTGCTTGTTCCGAAACGAGTTGAATCGCTACGGCGACACGTTGGAGTTCGTGCGGTACCTCACTGGTGGAAACGACGCGACGCGGAATGCGAACGCCTTCCGTATCGAGCACCAGTGCATAGCCAATCGCAACGCCGGGGGATGCGGCAACGCCATACTTCGTTTGCATTCGCCTCTGCCAAACCCTTCAAATTCACCGCAACGCGAGGTTGCAGTCCGTTTACTATCAAAAATCGTTGTGGACGCACTCATTCCGAGTGCGTTAGCCGGGATGGGCGAGGATGTCTGCCAACCTGTTGATGACGTCGTGTGCTCCGTCGCCATCGACTTCGAGGATGACTTCGTTATTCTGCATGACGCACAAGCCGATGAGATCCCAAAGGCTTTTGCCGTTGGCCCGCTTATCGCCCTTCCAGACGGCGACATCGCAAGGCCCCGAAACGGCGAGTTCGGCAAAATCGGTTGCGGGTCGCATGTGCAGGCCAAACGGGTTGACCACCACGACCGTTCGCCGAAGTGGGCCGGCTGTGTGGTGAGCGGTGCCGTTCGTGCCAGTCGTTTCGGTCATTGTGCGGCCTCGCTTCCGCCGTCTAACAGTCGCCAAATCTCATCGCGCGTCGTCGCGTTTTTCAATGCCTTCACGAGAGCTTCATCGCGAAAGCAGTGAACGACATTTTCGAGTGCTCGCAAGTGATCCCCCGGTCGATCTGGCGGGGAGATGAGCAGCACGAGAACGTGTACGGGTTCGCCATCGACGCTGTCGAAAGAGACGCCCTGCTTGGTGATCGCGATCGTCCCGATCAGTTGTCCGACCGAGGGGTGCCGCGAGTGTGGGATCGCGATATTCTGGCCGATGCCCGTCGTGCCGAGCGTCTCGCGGCGCAGCACAGCTCTCACGATGTCATCGCGATCCGCGTTCGGCAATTGACCGGCTTCGTGGAGAGAGTCGACCATTTCCCGAATCGCATTATCGCGAGACGTCGCGCGCAATTCGGGAATGATGGCATCTCGAATGATAAAGTGAGCCATTCGCATCAGCATCGTTCCTGTCGGGAATACCGGGTGCAGCCGATCGCACGTTTGTCATTCGTCGTCCGCGAGATCCCGATCGTCCGTTCTTCCGTTCTTTTTACCTTCGATCGATCCATGCGCCGGGTCGCGACGATGATCTTGAATCTTCTCTTTATAATGGTTCAACTGAATCTTCATTTTATCGACCGCAGCGGCCACGGCCACGCACACTTCGGGAGCTTGTGCGTGCGCGACGAAATCGTGCTTGTGTTCCGCATTCAGAAGAATTTCGACCTTCTTCTCGTCCCCACCCAGATCGACGGTCACTTCGATCTGACTCACCCGTTCGAAATAATGGAGGAGTTTCTCCACTTTTTCGCGGATTTTCTCTTGGGTGACAGTGTCGAGATGCCCGTGACGGGCGGAAACCTTAATTTGCACGAGAGCATCCTTTTAGGTGCATAGTTCTGCGAACGTGGAAATTGTATCCGATCTCGCAGGCTCTGCAACGGATTACAACGGATCGGATCGAATTCCGACCGTACGCCTCGCGCATCAACCGGAACGGCGTCGCACGAATCCATACTTCAAAGTGATGGAACTGAGTACCTTCGATTTTCTCTGCACGCCCTCTGGTGAGGCCGCCTTGGCCGTCGCGATGGCGCTCTCGCCGACCGAAGCGCGCTTTCTCACTTGCTTCGAGAAACTCCGCAAACGCTATCCAATTGAGATCGCCAAGGCTGCGCTCGAAACCGCAATCCTTCGCCAAAAAGCCGCGTCGAAGTTCCAGAATGCTGCACGGATGTTCTTCACCAAAGAGGCACTCGAACAGTCGTCGAGCGAAATCGTGGCACAGCATCGTGCGACTCGCTTTCGCGGATCGCAGCATGTTGCGGACCTCTGTTGCGGCATCGGTGGCGATGCGTTGGCGCTCGCAAAAGTGGCAACGACGCTCTCCGCGTTCGAACTCGATCCGTTGCGGAGCCGAATGGCTGAAGCGAACCTGATCGCGAACGGCGCGACGAATGCAACGGTGATTGTCGCGGATGTAATGGCCGAAAATTTAGGCGATTTCGACGCAGTGTTCTGCGATCCCTCGCGGCGTTCGACCGGACGGCGTTACCTGGCAGTCGGGGACTATCAGCCGAATCCACTCGAGGTAGCGAAACGGTTCGCGCAAGTGCCATTACTCGCGTTCAAACTGGCACCGGGGATTCCGCGATCCGAACTCGAAGCGTTCGATGCCGAGATGGAATTCGTGTCGCTAAACGGCGAACTCAAAGAGTGTGTGGCGTGGCTACGCGATGGAAAAACCTGCCTGCGTCGTGCGACTGCGTTGCCTTCGGGCGAAACCTTCACGGCAATGAGCCTACCCGAGCGACCGATGTCCGGCCCGCCGTTGCGATACCTTTACGATCCCGATCCGACCGTCGTTCGTGCGGAACTCGAAGCGAATTTGTGCGAAACAGTGAACGGCCAGATGATCGACGAGCGGATCGCGCTGATTACATCCGATACCGCCATCGATACGCCATTTGCCACGCGATACGAGATCGTCGAAGTGATACCGTTTCACATTCGCAAGCTCAACGAATGGCTACGCGAACATCGGGTTGGAAGAATCACCTTGCTCAACCGCGGCTCGCGATTGGAACCCGACGAAGTGACGCGGAAATTGAAACTCTCCGGCAGCGAACACCGGCAGCTCATCCTCACGCAAATTGCGGAAGAGTCATTCGTAATCGTCGCGAAGTGAGTCTACTTCCAAGTGGTGGTTGTGTTTTGTGGGTTCCCCTCGCTGGCGCGTTTTGAAGTTGCGCGATTTGCAGGTACGCCCAGGGGTACCCCTGGGTAGCTCTGGGTGCATGCAAATCAAGCAAAATGAGGTCTCGCCGTGTTTGTAGAAGATGATCGCGCAACTTCAAAACTTGCGCGTCGAGCTAACGGGATCGGATTGTTAGCAAGCGAGGGAAACCATCTTGAATCGCGTTGCCATCCGGGGCGTCCTTCCTGTCACTTGGCGTCTACTTCGGCATCGGCGCGCCCGCGGCTTTTCGCAAGCTTGCGGCACGGTAAATCCATTTCTCGCCACCGAGGCCATTGTTGTCCTCGGCACGGATGTCGTCGATACCCGGTTTGATCGTGTCGGTCGGTTTGAAGAAGTCGAGTTGGAGCGTTTTGATTTTGACGATCTGCCCACCACTCGGCGCAGGCTCGGCAATCAGGCCATCGGATAGACCGCTCACATACACGCTGAATTGATTCGTCTTACCGGCACGTTCGGGGACATCGGTCCAGATCGCCAAGCCGGAAACGTAACGAGGGAACGAATCGGGCTTCGTCACGGGGATCGGGTTTTCCGTCATCTGAATCGTCGACAGGAACTTCATGACCTTCTCTTTGTCTTCCTTCTCCGCAACGGCACGGAACAACGCCGGTTGTGGCTCGTCGAGGTGCGTCGTGTTCAGGTCTTTGGTGACGAGTTCCATTCGCAACGACGTCACCGTTTGTGGGTTCGGCGTCGTGTTGTAAACCTGATAGACCATGTACCAAATCGTCTTCTTACCGACCTTCGGCAAATCGACTGTGATTATGCGTGGCGGCGCGTAGCGGAAGTGCAGCGTCCACGTCGATGGCTTGTCGCCCGCAGCCCCAGCCGGTTCGACGAGGCGAAATGGATCGACCGTTTGTGCGAATGCGTGTGCAGGAATGATCGCGGTTGCAGCGGCCGCGATGCTGGCACAAAGGAAACCGCGTCGGTTCAGATTCGCCATGCCAACTCTCCGGGGCCGCAAAGGCGCGAGTTTCGCGAGAACAATCGTGAGGATAACGCCAATCGGCACGGTCTTCAAGTGAAGCCAACGAGAACGGACGCTATCGTTGGCCGTTCGGGAAGTTACAGTCGTTCCGAGTGTTACTTCGAGATCGGCTTCGCGGCACGTACCGTCAGTTCTACCGTTACGGGGAAGTGGTCGGCGAAACCGCGGTCGCTGTCCTTCATGTTCTGATCGGGGTCGCCGAACCGCCACGGTTGGCGGCGCGTCGAACCGGGGCGGATTAGCCCGTCGGTGATGGTCGCCACCGATTCCGGTTTGCACGACCAACCGAGTTCGTCGAGCATCCCGCCCGATACGCAGATGTGGTCGTAAATCAGCGATTTGCCGTCGAACCACAACGTGCCGAACTTGTCGCCGGTCTTGCCCGCGAACAGATCGAGTAGCGGCGGGTAATCGCCGCCGGCTTTCACCTTCTTGATGTCTCCGATGCCACCGAGAACATCGGTGACGATGTCCGAATCGGGCGTATCGTTGAAGTCGCCGCAGACGAGGAAATCGACGTCGGACTTCTTTTTCGTCATGCCACGGTAGAGTTCATAAATGGTGCGTGCGTATTTCTCGCGACCCTTTTCGCCATTCCCGCCGCTGCTTTGTTTCAGTTTCGACGTCCAGTGCGATGCCACGATGCAAAGGTCGTGGCCGTTGACAATCAGGTGCGTTTCGAGGATGCGCAGATCCTGCCCGTGCAACTTCGTGGTGTACTGCGAGAGCGGATACCGGCTAATCACCCCCGGTGCGATGTGCCGACCGGCATCGAGATTTTTCATCGCCAGCGACTTGTACTTCATCGCGGGGTCTTTGACTTTCTCGTTCAGCGCGGCCATCAGCAGTTCGAGCGCCCGCACGCTTTCGACTTCGATACACGAGATGACATCGGGTCCGTTGCCGCCGTTCATCTTCATGAGTGCGGACGAAATTCGTTCGTATTTCAGCTTGCGGAGCGGTTCGTTTTTGAAGAATCCCGTGTCGTAAAGCTCGTCGACCTGTCTGCGTTCGTCGTCCTTGTCGTCGAACATATTTTCGACGTTCCACGAACAAAACAGCAACTTCTTCGAGGTATCGGTAGCTGCCTGGTTCGCCACCGCATCGCGTTGGGCATCGCTCGGCCCGAACGCAACGTACGACAAACCGAGTACGACTAACACACCAAAACCGATGGCCACCCACCGTTTGCGTGGCGGGGAAGAATCGTTGCGGGGCAGTGGGAGATTCATCGAATCCAATCCTCAGGGAACAAGAAAATCCTCCCTCACGAACGCAGCGAAGGAGAGTGCAGCAATTGTATGCGGTCGCGAGGAAAGCGTTTAGCCGCGCCGCGTAGGCTTTGCGTAGCGAAGCGCGGGGCGTGAACTCTCGTAACATTCGCGACATCATCCGAGACATCTAGCCGCGCTTCGCTCCGAAGACGACGCGGCGCGGCGAAACGAATTTTAGTTCGGCACCACCCACACGATTCCCAAAAGTCAATAAGTTCTAGGCGATATGACGTAAGTCGGAATTCGCATCGTGCGCAGAGTGACATAGAATTGTCGCGAAATGACATAGAAGTGCGCGCAAATGACATAGATTAATTCTACTGTATCCGCCGGAAGTACTATGGCGGAAAGAGTTTATGGAATCCTCGACAATTGGTCTGAATTCCGTGTCTGACCGGGATGGATGTGTC
>JAYWCL010000116.1:0-2194 GCA_043780595.1 Limnoglobus sp. | reverse complement strand
GGGCGGGTTAGCGGTATGGGGATTATAGCGACAGGAAGTGCCGACGAAAGATCGTCGCGAATCGGACGTGCATCACTCGACCGCAACCACCTCGCCGCCCGCGCGGGTCGCGAGTGCGGGCATGATCGGGTTGGCGGTGTAGCGCAGGAGTCGCACGCTGCCATCGGCGAAGGCGAAGTTCGCGCCGCCGGTGTGCGGACTCCAGAAGTGGAACATGCCACACGGATCGTTGAACCCGCTCGCCGCCATGAAGGGGTAATTCCCCGGCCCGCACAACGACCCACTGACGATCGGTTGCAAGTTCGGTTCGCGCACGCCGAGCACGAGGTCCATCGACCCGTTTCCGCCCTGGCCGATGCCCGCGTACCACCAGCCGAACTGAATATCGTGGCTCGCGGGTCGTTCGCCGATCATCAATGTATTGCTCGTGCCATCGATGATGTCGGTGAAGCGAATCCGCGAAGTCGAAAACAACACGCCATCTTTTTTGAAACTATCGGTGCCGGAGACGCCGAGATAACTGGTGAGTGCGACGGGTAATTTTGTAATCGTCAAGATATGTGTCCTGCGCGTGCGGTCGTCGCTCGGGCAACTGAAAGCGGGCATCGGCGTGCTGATGAGCGTGTGCGGCGGATTCGCGAACGGAATCGGCTGCATTTGAAACGCCGGGGCGACCAACGCCGCCTCATTGCCCTTCTCGATCTCCGCCAAAATCGCCACCTGCCAGCCCGTGAATCCCAAGATGTTCGGACTCGGTACCGGCGGTAAGGGAATATGCCCCTGCGGCAATGCCCCACGGCTATCGTGATAATTGTGTAACGCCAACGCGAGTTGCTTCATGCGATTCTGGCAATCCAACCGCGTCGCCGCGGTACGTACATTCTGTACCGCCGAAAGTATGAGGCCAATCAAAATGCCAATGATGGCAATGACAACGAGAAGTTCAATCAGTGTGAAGCCACGATGTCTATTTCTGTTCATGGCTGACTCCAACCCAGGGTGCGCGGACGCGACCCTGGGCTATGAGATTTAACCCCGTTGGGGTACAGATTGTCTATGCATTTACCCCAACGGGGTTCCATCACATTGATGCGCCCAACCCAGGGGTACGACGAGGACGTCTAACCCTGGGCTATCCGATTTAACCCCGTTGGGGTACCGATTGTCTATGCATTTACCCCAACGGGGTTCCATCTTTTAGCCCAGGGTTAGACGTTTACGTCGTATCCCTGGGTCTTCGTCGTACAACGCAATCATTACTTCGCTACGCCCTTCACGCTGAGCACGATGGTGCGGATGCCACCATCTTCAAAAAACACTTGGCAAGGGCTGACGAATTCGCCGACGCGGCCGATGCGGACTTTGCATTCGAGTTCGATTTCGCCGTGTGCGGGGATCGGAATCTGGCCATCGAGCTTCGGACCGAAGCAAGCGACCGCGCCTCAGGTCACGGCCGCATCGATCACGCGCAAATTCTGCGACGAGGCATTCGTAATCCGAAACCGCAACTCGTGTTCGCCAATCGGCAACGTTCCGAGATCGCGATCCGGTTCGTGAACCGTCAACGCCTGCCCAAACGGCGGCTCCTCGACGCGCGTGACGTACTCATACCCCGCCACCGCCAACAGCGAGATCGCCAGAAACGCACAAATTCGCGACGCGATAAGCATAGCAGGATCCTAAGAATGAACGGACAGGAATTACAGGATTTACAGGATTAAAATAAATGATAAATATTGGTTTCTCATTTCTTAATCCTGTTCAATCCTGCAAATCCTGTCGAAAACCGATGTTCATGCCGCGGCGAAACGCCGATCACGAACCCGCCGTGCCCGCAGGAGGCAACGCGACCGCTCGCGGATAATATCGGCGACGGATATACGCAGACAACAACCCGAGCGCAGCGAAGACGGGAATAGCGATGTGCAAATATTTCATATAGCCGGTACGCGGCGCAGCGAACGGTGCAATTCCGACAGGTTCCGGAAAATCGTAATAACTTAGCCTCAATTTTGCAGAGTCTGGTTGTTTATTTGTATGGTTCTGGAATCGATACTCGACTGAGTTTACGATTTTTCCATCATAAGTGACTTTGTAATTCTACTGTATCCGCCGGAAGTACTATGGCGGAAAGAGTTTATGGAATCCTCGACAATTGGTCTGAATTCCGTGTCTGACCGGGATGGATGTGTCA
>JAYWCL010000115.1:0-5409 GCA_043780595.1 Limnoglobus sp. | reverse complement strand
GGAAGCTGGTTCATTTTCCAGATCGTGTGCGAAGTTACTTTCAGGCTCCATTCGTGCAATATGCCGCGGCAAATGATATGTGATGTTGTTCCGAGCCGATGTAATATGACTAACGCATGCGTACGCTATGCCGTTAGCTATCGCAGGGCTGTTGAGTAGAGACTGATTTTCAAATCCCTGTGCCGTAAAGACACCTCAATAATGCGCTGGCAGTTTTGCACTGCGTGCCCAGGCGGCCATCCAGATGTCCATCGTGAATTGCGCACCGGAACGGCAGCGGTCGATCATAAAGGCGCGGCTCTCTTCAGTCGGTTTCTCGAACGCACCGGCGGCGTCGAGTTCGTAACAGCGGTCGATGTGCGTATACGATTCCGCCAAGAATTTCTTCGTGTACTCCCACACATCGTCGATCGGTTTCGCCTGCAACCCTCGGCTAATTTCCACCGGGTCGAACTTGTTCTTCTCGGGGAATGCGTCAATTTTCGCGTGAATCCCCTTCTGCTTCTTCTCCGCGCCCGGCGTGACGCGGCCATCGAAGTGGATCGTGGTGTGTAGCGGCATCGAGGCGTCGGTCGTGTAATGCGCGAGGTTCCCGGCATACACCAGACACTTCATTTTAATCGACTCGTTCTCCGGGTCTTTCCGGTGGTCGGCGAACGCGCACGCCAGCCGTTCGTAGCCTTCGACGATCGCGTACGGCAACATCCCGACGCGCACGGGATCCTTCTTCAAGCTCCGCATCAGGTCCATGCCTTTGAAGCGACTTTCGGGCGGAAGTGGCTTGCCGTCGAGGTCTTCGAGGTCGAGGTAATGATCGGCTTCCACGCTCGCCCGCAGCACTTTGCATTCGCGATTCTTCCAGCGATCCGGGTCGCCGGCGAAGTGCGCGAGGTGCTTGCCACCGGCACGAAAGAATGCGGGGACATCGTCGGGCAGTTTGCTCGCGGCCGCTTCCGTGATGCTTTCGTGGCCCTTCACCCACCAACCCGGCGCGAAGCCGACGCACACGCAAAGGAACAAGATCGCCACAAGCAACGGAACGGTAAACCGACGCATATCTCACCTCATCGCAAAACCAGTTTGAAGAACCACACGCAGCTTACAAGGGAACTGCTAGAAATGCGCGTTCAACTGGGCCGAATCGCCGAGTTGGTACAATAACCTTCATGATGACTTCACACGATACGGTAACTGCCCCCATGAAACCCGAACTCCTGTCGCCGGCGGGCGATTGGGAAGCGTTGCGGGCGGCAACGGCGAACGGGGCCGATGCGGTCTACTTCGGCCTGTCGAACTTCAACGCGCGTGCCCGCGCTACGAACTTCACACTCGAAGAACTCCCGCTGATTATGGCGTACCTGCACGCGCGAAACGTGCGTGGCTTCGTCGCGTTCAACACGCTGATCTTCAGCGACGAACTGCCGGAAGCGGTCGCGTTCATCAAGGCGATTGCCGACGCGGGCGTCGATGCTGTGATCGTGCAAGACCTCGGGTTGGTGACACTCATCCGTCAGTTGGCCCCGACGCTTGCAATCCACGCCTCGACGCAGATGACGCTGACCGAATCGCGCGGGATCGAGTTCGTGCGCCGGATCGGCGTCGAGCGCGTCGTGCTGGCGCGGGAACTGTCACTCGACGATATTCACAAAGTGACGGCGCTGACCGATATGCCCGTCGAGGTGTTCATCCACGGGGCGCTCTGCGTGGCGTACAGCGGCCAGTGCCTGACGAGCGAAGCGCTCGGCGGGCGGAGCGCGAATCGCGGGCAGTGTGCGCAGGCGTGCCGGTTGCCGTACGAATTGATCGTCGACGGCGAGAAGCGCGACCTCGGCGACAAGGCGTATTTGCTCAGCCCGCAAGACTTATCTGCACACGCCTGGATCGCGCCTCTCGTGAAAGCGGGCGTCATTTCGTTCAAAATCGAAGGCCGCCTGAAAGCCGGGCCGTACGTCGCCGCGACGACGCAAACGTACCGCAAGGCCATCGACGCCGCCATCGAAGGCGTCGCATTCACGTTGCCGCGAAACGAAGAACTCGACCTCGCACAGACGTTCAGCAGGGGCCTCACGTCGGGTTTTCTGAACGGCAACAATCACCAGATTCTCGTTCGCGGGCGGTTCCCCAAGAGCCGCGGCACCAAACTTGGCAGCGTGGTCGGCTTCACGAAATTCGGCGTGCGAATTCAACTCGCGGACAAGCTAACGGTAGAAGAACGCATCCGCACCGGCGATGGCGTGCTGTTCGACCTCGGCAAGCCCGCCGAGAACGAGCCGGGTGGCCGCGTCTGGAAAGTGCAACCGATTCGCGGCACGACCGAACCGGCGATGGTCGAGCTGTCGTTCGAACCCGATTCGATCGATTTGGGCAAGGTGCCGCTCGGCTGCGAAGTCTGGAAAACCGACGACCCGCAGTTGCGAAAACGCTTGATGGCCAGCTATTCCCAAGACGACCGCCTCGCTAAACGCATACCGATTACGGCTACGCTTAGCGGCGCGATCGGTGGCCCGCTGACGCTGACGATGAACGTCGGTGACACCACAGCGACCGCCATGTGGCCCGGCCCGCTGCAAGTCGCGACCAAGCGCGCGACGACGGACGAGGAAATCCGCGACCAACTCGCACGCCTCGGCGATACGCCATTCGAGTTGGAAAAAGTCTCGCTCGAATTACCGGGTGCGTTGATGATCCCGAAGAGCGTGTTGAACGACCTGCGGCGACGCGCGGGGGCCGAACTCACGGAGCAACACGGCCGCGGCAAACAACACGCGATTGTGCTGCCAGATGCGCTCGAACGAATGCGTGCCGCGAAGCCGAAGCCCGCTGACATCGCACCGTCACTGACAGTCCTGTGTCGCAATCTCGATCAGCTACGAGCGGCACTCGCGTTCCGCCCCGCAGTCGTGTATTGCGACTTCGAGGATTTACGGAAATACAAGGACGCGGTGCCACTCGCCCGCGCCGCCGGCATCCCGATCGGCCTCGCCACGCACCGCATCTGGAAGCCGGGCGAAGAAGGCTTCCAAACGATGGTCTCCCGCGTCGAGCCGGACATCGTCCTCGTGCGAAACCTCGCGTCGGTCGAGTTCTTCCGCGACACGTTGCCGAACGCAACGCTCATCGGCGACTTCAGCTTGAACGTGGCCAACGACCTCACCGCAAACTTGCTACTCGGCGAAGGCCTGCAACGACTCGTACCGAGTTTCGACCTGAACTGGCAGCAATTTCAGGCACTCGTGGAGCACTCGGACCCATCGCGATACGAGGCGGTCATCCACCAGCACATGCCCATGTTCCACATGGAGCATTGCGTGTTCGCGGCGTTCCTCTCGACGGGGAAAGACCACCGCGATTGCGGTCGCCCTTGCGAAAGCCACAAGATCGAACTGCGCGACCGCGTCGGTTCGGCATTCCCCGTCCACGTGGATACCGGTTGCCGCAACACCGTCTTTAACAGCGTGGCACAAAGCGCAGCGGAGTACATCGGGCGGATGCGAGAATTCGGCGTGCGCTGGTTCCGCATCGATCTGCTTCGGGAAACGCCGGAGGAGGCAACGCAGTTGATGGAACAATATCGCCGCGTCATCGATGGTACAGAAGACGGCAAGCAAACGTGGCGACAACTGAAAGCCCTGAACCAACTCGGCGTCACCCGCGGAACGCTGAACTTGCTTTAGCAGAACAGTCCTGCAAGCGGGGTGGTCGATCGCACCGTCGCGTGCCTGCTTCCCCGAACATTTTGGAACTGTCTCTGAGTCGTTCGTTCCCGTCTCTCCAAGGACCGACCCCATGTATGCGACGATCTGGCTATCGACGGTGTGCGCCCTGCTCGGAATCGCCGGCGCGGCGAAGGCCGCCGAACCCGTCACGCACCGCATCCTGTTTGCCGAGTACGGCGCGGGGCCGAACCGCCTCGTCGAACTGGCCGCCGACGGCAGGGTGGTGTGGGAACACAAGTTCCCCAGCATCGCGGTCCTCTTCCAGGTGCTGCCCGAGGGCCGCGTGCTCTACGGATACGGCGGCAAGCCGACGGGCGTGCGTGAGATCGACCGCAAGGAGAAGGAGATCTGGAATTACGAGAGCAAGTGCCCGCAGGTGTTGGGGTGCGAACGCCTGCCGAACGGGAACACGCTGGTCGCGGAGCAGGGGCCGTGCCGGGCCGTCGAGGTCGATAAGGACGGGAAGGTCGTGCGGACGACCCCGCTGACGACGAGTGAGAAGGGCTACCACCTCCAGGTGCGGAACGTCCACAAGCTGGCAAACGGGAACATCCTGGCCGCGCACGAAGGGGAGGGAGCGGTCCGGGAAGTCGATCCCGACGGCAAGTTGGTGTGGGAGTACACGAAGGTCGAGAACGCCGGCGAAGCGCTGCGGCTGAAGAACGGCAACACCCTCATCGCCTGCGCGACCCAGAAGCGGCTGATCGAGGTGACGCCGAAGGGCGAAGTGGTCTGGGAGTTTGGGACCAAGGACGCGCCCGAACTGAACTTGACCTGGGTGTCGAGCCTTCAGGTGCTCAAGAATGGCAATTACGTGGTCGGCAACTTCCTCCGCGGCCAAGAAGGCAAGGGTGTTCATGCGTTCGAGGTCACGAAGGACAAAAAAGTCGTCTGGTCGTTCGCCGATCACAAGCTCGCAAAGTCGGTGACCACGGTCCGAGTGCTCGACGACGAGTGAGGTCGGGATCGTCTGGTCGTTGTCGGCCATCGGGCCAACCCCGCCGCGTTGTGCCCGACAGATCCGCGTACCGCGTCAGCGTCCCCACCCGATTATCCACATACGCAATATCGACTCGCTTCGCCGCCGCATTCGCGCCCGATTACAGCACCTGCGTCTCGCCGAGAACGGCGTCGACGGGCTGATCTTGCCGTATGCCACCCACTTCGGCACCGCGCCCACGCCGATGGCCGGTCCCGCGTTCGGCGAGTGGTCGGAATCGGGCCGCACGCCGTTCGCCGACGCGAAAGCACGGTTTCGGCAGCCAACACGGGATTGGCAGAGCGAGCGAAACCGGGACGCCTTTGAAACCGCGTGGAAAAGCGAGTTCGACGCATGAGCGTCGCGTCGAGTTCAAAGACACTTTTGAGATCGGTTCGTCGCGGAAGCGCCGCCACTGTGCTGTGCCGTGCAATCGCTGCGCATTTCGATGCGAACGTGTCATTCGTTGCCGCTGTTGCGCTCGGCTGTTGCTGCGTATTTCCTTGCTAATCGCTTGCGCAGCAAGAGCAATTAGTAGAATTTCCTAAATCGTTTCGTTTTCAACGGTTTTCGACGCCCCTTTTCCGCTTTCGCGACGGATCGCACTCGCAATTTTTGGCACGGTTCAAAAGTGGGTAGCAGTTTTGCGTTTGTTTGCGATTGCGATTCGGCTATCGTAAAGTGCCTGTTTCTCCCAGAATGTGAGTTGCAAAA
>JAYWCL010000114.1:0-29761 GCA_043780595.1 Limnoglobus sp. | reverse complement strand
TTTTGCAACTCACATTCTGGGAGAAACAGGCACTTTACGATAGCCGAATCGCAATCGCAAACAAACGCAAAACTGCTACCCACTTTTGAACCGTGCCCTGTTTCTTCCATGAGTGGTGGTTTTGCAACTCGCACTCTGGGAGAAACAGGCACTTGGCGATAGCCGAATCGCAATCGCAAACAAACGCAAAACTGCTACCCACTTTTGAACCGTGCCCTCGGAAGTCATGTCGTTTGGTAGTGTCTCGCGAATGATCGATGGCATGATCAGCCCCGATCAACACACGATCGCGTCATGCTATGGGTTGCAAAATCGAAACCTTGTGAGTTGGATTCATCACCTCAGTGTGGCTCGAAATGTCTGTGCCCACCACGGACGGCTATGGGATCGGCTCTGGACGTCTCCCGCAGAGATTCCTGCTGGAAATGCCTGGCGACCTCCTTACCTTATCAACAATCAACGCATCACCATGACGCTCTTGATCCTGTACCATATGCTCAAACGAATTCCCGACGCGGCCGACTGGGCGGCTTACTGGCAAGTTCGCCTCCGAAAAAAGCTCGCCCTTCTGCCTGAATCTGCTGTGACGCCGAGACTCGGTTTCACGGATGGCTGGTTCGCCAATCCCGTTTGGTGCTGATCGAGTGAATGGAACTGCATTTGCCGCGCGGCAAAGGACTTCAAATGGGCATTCGGCTGGTAATCGGACTCGCGCTCCTCGCGCTGGGTGGATGCGGCGGGACGAGTGAGACGGGCAAGACCGAGGATCGCGTGGCCTTCACGGTCGCCGACACGTGGCATGCGCCGCCGCCGAGTTCGTCCGTCTTCCTGACGCTCGACGAGAATCGATTCGCCTCGGTTATCGACACCCTCCAACCGGAAGCGCAAGCGGCGTTGGCCGACGTGCCGGTGAAGTCGATCAGTGCCGATGAGGCGACCCGCCTCGTCGGTCATCCGCTGCCCGCCGGGGCGGCGTTCGTCTTGCTCCGGGCTGTCGTGCTGTTCGAGGGCACCGGCACGTTCAGCGTCGGAGTCAGCGGCACGTCGGTGTATGTGCATCACGGCTGCCTCGGTCGTCGCCCAGCCATAATGGGCCGCAAGGCATTGGTTGCGGTACTGGCGACTGTCCCCGAGACGGTGTTCGCCAGTTGCTCGATGGCCGAGTAAATGCGGATTACTCTCCGAAGAATTGTTGAACCGCTATCTACACGCCGCGTGCCGTTGGCTCCCAGATGAGCTTGTGCATTTGCAGTTGCATTCGCACGTTCAACTGCGAGGCCAGTACCCAGTCGGCGAGGTCGCGCAGGGCCAGTCCGAATACGGCCGAGACGAGCACGGTGAAGCGGGTATCGAGATGGTGTTTCCGCACGGTTTCGGCGGTCCAGTCCCAGTCGCGTCGCGATGCGATCACGAACTTGATTTCGTCGCTCGGCTTCAGACGCTCCAGATTCACCCACAAATTGCGTTCGCATTCGCCGCTATCGGGGCACTTCAAATCCATGATGATGCGAACGCGCGGATCGACGGCAGAGACATCGTGCGCGCCGCTCGTTTCGAGTAACACCGTCTTCCCCGCATCGCATAGCGACGTCATCAATGGCAATACTTCGCGCTGCAAGAGCGGTTCGCCACCGGTGATTTCGATCAGCGGGCAATCGAACGCGAGCGTTTGCGAAAGCACCTCGGCGCGGGTCATTCGCACGCCCTTATTAAAAGCGTGCGGCGTGTCGCACCACGAACAGCGCAGATCGCAAACCGAGGTGCGAACGAACGCGCACGGCAGCCCCGCAAACGTCGATTCGCCCTGAATACTGCGATACAGTTCGTGAATTAACAGCTCGCCAGGCGGCACGCTTTCGAGTAGTGCCACGCGGTGAGAGATTTTGGGGTTCGCGCTCATTCGCATATTCTACGTCGTTTGCCGTTGCTTCCACGCAGGGCGGAAGTTATCAATCTAGGTATCCGCGAACTCACGAGTGCAACCGATGACAAACGCATTGTTCGACCTACACGGAAAAGTCGCACTCGTTACGGGCGGGAACAAAGGCCTCGGCAAGGCAATGGCACGGAGCTTGGCCGTTGCAGGGGCCGATGTGATCATTGCCAGCCGGAGCGAAGATCAACTGAAGTGCGCGCTCGAGGAAATTTTGCACGGCACCGGCCGATCCGGTGCGTACTTCGTGACCGATGTGGCCGATAGAGAGAGCGTGCGGGAACTCGCCGATGCCGCACTCGCCAAAATGGGGAAAGTGGACATCCTGATTAACAATGCGGGGATGAACCACCCGCAGCCGATCGACGGCATCGACGACGACGTGTGGGATAACATTCTCGAAGTGAATTTATCGTCGGTCATGGCGTTGACGCGGGCGCTGGCACCGGGCATGAAAACGCGACGTTGGGGGCGAATCGTCCACATTTCGTCGATCTTCGGGCAGGTATCGAAGGCGAAGCGGAGCGCGTACTCGGCCACGAAATCGGCGCTATTTGGATTGTGCCGCGCAAGTGCTCTCGACTTGGGGCCTTATAATGTGACTGTGAACTGCATCGCACCCGGCCCGTTCCTGACCGACATGCCGATGGCGATTCTCTCGGAAGACGAGAAAAAGGCGTTCGCGGACCACACGGCACTGGGCCGCTGGGGCGATCCGCAGGAGATGATGGGGCCGGCTTTGTTTCTGTGCAGCGAAGCCGGAAGTTACGTCACGGGCCAAGTTTTATTCGTCGACGGCGGATATTTGGCAAAATAAAATGAAGTTTAGTTGTAACAGGCGTAATCTCTCGCTTATGATTAGAGAATCTCTGACGGGTTCGCATCCGTCTGTTAAGTAGCCTACCTTCCCTCGTTACCCACACGATTATGGTTGCCGCGAAAAACATGCCCGACGTATTGGAAAGATCGCTCCCGACGAGCGTTACAGACCTTTGCGCAAAACTGAGCATTCACGACGATTGCCGTTCCGAAGAAGACAAGTTCAAGTGGCTCGAAAGTGAGAAAGTCGGCTACGACCTCGGCGAAGCAGCGATTCGGAACTGGGTACGCGATCATTGGTCGGGCTATCTACGGGCGAAGTGGCTCGAACACCTGCAAGGCAAATGCTTCTGGACGGAACTCGATCGCGGCGACTTCGGCCTGCTCCAACATCAATTTCAAGACCAACGCGACTTGCTCGAACCGATCGTCGACAAACTCAAGTGCGGCTACGAAAACCTGACCGTGATCGCCTGGGCCAAATCCCACCGCGTACCCATCGATGCCGTCTTGCAAATCCTCGAAGCCCTCGACATCAACAGCCGCCGAATGGTCCACCGCTTCGACACGCATTAGCGATTTCAAGAAGAATCCAAGACAGGATTTAGCAGGAACGAACAGGATTCGGCGAAGACCCTTTTTATCTGTTTTTATCCTGCAAAATCTTGTTCATCCTGTCTCCATTTCCGGAACGACGCCTCTGCGTTGTGGGGCGGTGTTCGCTACATTAAGGGTTCTTCCGCACTGATGAGGTTTCTGCGATGCCGTTTGAGAAGGTTGAGACGCAAGTCGATTTCCCCGCGCTCGAGCGGCAGATTCTGACGTTCTGGAAAGCGCACGGCATCTTCGAGAAGCGGAAGGCACTCAACGCGGGCAAGCCGCCGTGGTCGTTCCTCGATGGGCCGATTACCGCGAATAACCCGATGGGCGTCCACCATGCGTGGAACCGCACGTACAAGGATGCCTTCAACCGCTACTTCTCGATGAATGGCCGCGAACTACGCTACCAACAGGGGTTCGACTGCCAGGGGTTGTGGGTCGAAGTCGAAGTCGAAAAATCGCTCAATCTGAAGAGCAAACGCGACATCGAGAACCTCGTCCCCGGCGACGTGAAGGCGAGCATCGACACCTTCGTGCAGGCTTGCAAAGACCGCGTCAACCAGTTCGCCCGCGTGCAAACCGAACAAAGCATCCGCCTCGGCTACTGGATGAATTGGGACGAAACGGACGAGGATTGGGCGAAATCACCCGACGATCGCAAGTCGTATTTCACCATGTCCGAGACGAACAACTACACGATCTGGAGCTTCCTCAAGAAGTGCCACATCAAGAAGATGCTTTACCGCGACTACGACGTGATGCCGTGGTGCGGGCGCTGCGGCGTGGGCATTTCCGAGCAGGAAATGAAGGAAGGTTACAAGCTCGTCGAGCACCGTGCCGCGTTCGTGAAACTGCCATTGAAGGACAAACCGGGTGAGAATTTACTCGTCTGGACGACGACACCGTGGACGCTGACGAGCAACGTCGGGGCGGCGATCAACCCGAAGCTGACGTACCTGAAGGTGAAACTCAAGGACGAAATCTACTACCTCGCGAAGGGCGTGTTCAAGCAAGATCGCATGATTAGCAGCAGTGCCGACGAAGATGCAGACAGCGCGGAGCGCGGCGCGAAGAAATCGAAGCGCGAGTGGCTCGACGGGGTGCCGAACCTCAGCAGCATCGAGCAGATGTTCAAGTCGAAAGCGGGTAAAGGCGGCATGTACGAAATCGTTGGCGAGGTGAAGGGCGAGGAGATGCTCGGCTGGGCGTACGACGGCCCGTTCGACGACCTACCCGCGCAACAATCGGAGTTCGGCTTCCCGGCGGAAGTCGCGAAGATCGTGCAAGATAATGGCTGGTGCCCGAAGGTCACGGGGGCGGCGGCACACCGTGTGATTAGCGGCGGCGACGATGTCAGCGAGAGTGAAGGAACGGGCATCGTGCATACCGCGCCCGGTTGCGGTGGCATCGACTTTACGTGGGGCAAGGCGAACGGCCTGCCGCCGGTTGCGCCGATCGGCGACGATGGCTGTTTCCACGAAGGCTTCGGCACGCTCGCCGGTAAGAACGCAGCGGACCCGGCCACTGCCGATGCCGTCTTTGAAGAACTCAAAAAGAAGGACGTGCTGTTCGCGACCGAACGCTACGTCCACCGCTACCCGCACTGCTGGCGATGCAAAACCGAACTGCTGTATCGCCTCGTCGACGAGTGGTTCATCGACATGGGCGAACGCCTGACGACCGAAGGTTTTCGCGGCGAGATCGTGAAAGTCGTCGATCGGGTTACGTTCCTTCCGGAGAGCGTCAACGGCCGGGCGCGCGAGAAGGATTGGCTGAAGAACATGGGCGATTGGATGATCTCCAAGAAACGCTACTGGGGCTTATCGCTGCCGATCTGGGTCGACGAAAATGACCCGACCGACTTCGAAGTGATCGGCAGCCGCGAGGAGTTGCAAGAACGCGCGATCAGCGGCTGGACAACGTTCGATGGCCACACGCCGCACCGTCCGTGGGTCGATGAAATCGTCATTCACAATCCGCGCACCGGCAATCGCATGTTCCGCGTGCCCGATGTCGGCAACCCGTGGCTCGACGCGGGCATCGTCGCCTTCAGCACCCTGAAGTACACGACGGACCGCGAATATTGGGAGAAATGGTACCCCGCCGACTTCATCACCGAGAGTTTCCCCGGCCAGTTCCGCAACTGGTTTTACGCCTTGCTGGCGTTATCCACGATGATGGGCGACGGCCGACCGCCGTTCAAAACCTTGCTCGGTTTCGCGACGGCCGTCGATCAATACGGCAAGCCGATGCACAAGAGCGATGGCAACTCGATCGAGTTCAACAAGGCCGCCGATGAGGGGGGCGAACTCCGCGACCCGAGCGGCAAGATGATCCCGTACGGGCCGATCGGTGCGGATGTGATGCGCTGGATGTACTGCCGCCACAACCCCGCCGCGAACCTGCCGTTCGGCCCCGTCCCCGCGAACGAAGTCCGCGGCCGCTTCCACATTAAACTCTGGAATTGCTACAGCTTCTTCGTGAATTACGCCATCGCCGACGGTTACGACCCGACTGCCATGCCGGTGTCAGTAGCGGACCGCCCGGACATCGATCGTTGGATCCTTTCGGACCTGCAAGAACTGATCCGCACGAGCCGCGAATCGTTCGAGCGTTACGACCTGATGACGATGGCCATCGCGACCGAAGAGTTCGTCGATGGCAAGCTCAGCAACTGGTACGTGCGGCGAAACCGCGACCGCTTCTGGAGCAAAAACGCCGACCTCAGCCACGCCGGTTTGCAAGACAAACTCGCGGCGTACCAGACGATGCACGCGGTGCTGTCGACGCTCGCGCAACTGATCGCGCCGTGCGTGCCGTTCCTTGCCGAAGTGATGTGGAAGAACCTCAACAGTGCGAGTGAAAGCGTCCACCTTTGCGACTATCCGACGGTAAACGAAACGCTCGTCGATGCGACATTATCCGACGACACGCAAGCGTTGCTGGCGTTGATTACCCTCGGCGGCGCGGCTCGGAATGCGGCGAAGCAGAAGGTGCGGCAACCGCTCGCGGAGCTTTGCATTTACTCGGATGTGGAAGCGGTACGGCGGGCGGCGACGCGATTCGTCGAGCAGATCGCGGACGAGTTGAACGTGAAGCGCGTGCGTGTGGTCAGCGATAAGCCGCTGACCGCGTCGGCGAAGATTAACATGAAAACCGCGGGTGCCAAGATCGGCGCGAAGAAGAAGGAAGTCGAGCAGGCGATCCGCGAAGCGAACGTCGATGAACTGGCGTTGAAACTCCGTACCGGCCCTGTGGAACTCGCGGGCGTTGCGCTCGAATCGGCGGACATCACCGTGGAGTATGTCGCAGCCGAGGGTTGGGCGGGGGCGGTCGATCGCGGGACGCAAGTCTCGCTCGATGCCCGCATCACGCCCGAACTGCGAGCCGAGGGGCTGAGCCGCGACGTGATTCGCACGGTGCAAGACGCCCGCAAAACGGCGGGGCTGAACCTCGCCGACAAAATCGCGTTGCACCTTCAAACGCCATCGAGCGATCTCTCGCAAGCGATCCTCACGCACCGCGACGCGATCTCCGCCGCCGTACAAGCGACCGAGTGGAGCGAGTCGCCCCTCGCGCACACGACCACCGCAAAAGTCGACGGCCAAGACCTGACGATTTCACTGCGATGTCAGAATTGATAGGCTGGTGGATTGAAGCACAATGCCCCGCACGACGCGGATCATGAAACGGAAGGTTTACGATGCCCGATTGGTGGACGAATGCGTGGGGGAACCGGGGCGACGAGCAACCGGAGGTGTTGGCGGTACGGCTGGTCGTGGCCGCCTTGCTCGGCGTGGGCGTGGCACTCGCGCGGACGTTCGCTCGGTCGGACGGTCGCCCCGTGGCGGGTCTACGGACGACACTGTTGTTGCTTACGGTGCTGACGGCACTCGTTACCGAGGTCATCGGCAACAACACGGCCCGCGCGTTCGGGTTGGCCGGCGTGTTGGCCGTCGTGCGGTTCCGTACGGTCGTCGAGGACACCCGCGATTCGACGTTCGTGATCTTTGCATTGGCCGTCGGCATGGCGGTCGGTGCGGGGTACCTGATGACCGCACTCGTCGGCTTTGCGGTGATCGCCGCCGTGACCGTGGCCGTTACGCAGGTAACCGGTCCGCCCGCCCACGAAGGCAAAATCGTGATTCGCCTGCGAGGGAAGGAAACCACCGAAGCGCAACTCCGCGAGACGCTGTCGAAATACGTCGATAGCGTGACAGTCGCACTCGTCGGGTCGGAGACGGTCAAAGAAGCCGACACCGTCGAACTGACGTTCCGCTTTCGCTCCGCATTGAAAGGCGACCTCGGCTCGCTGATCGATGCACTCAAGGCCAAGCCCGGCGTCGAAAAGGTGATTTGGGATTTGAAGTAACCTACGGTGGGTCGTCGCCACCCGCAGACCACGGGTTGCAACGGCAGACGCGCCACACGCCTTTCGCACCACCTACGAGTGGGCCATATTTTTTTACGGACAGCACGAAGTATTCGCTGCAACCGGGTTGGAACTTGCACGTCGGTGGCAACATCGGTCGGATGAGATACTGGTAGCCGCGCACGCACACGATCAGAATGCCGCCGACCACGAGTGCGGGGCCGTGCCACAACCAGCGGATCACGGTGTCACCTCGGCACGTGGCTTCAGCTTCTTTGAAACCTGCATCGCGAGTGCCAGCAACGACTCGCGGATCGGCTCCAAACCGAGGTCGCGTGCGGGCAGTTTGGGAATCAGCACGTAGTCGATACCCGGCGGAAGTTCGTGCTGCAACAGCCGGAACGCCTCGCGGAACAGCCGTTTGAAGCGGTTCCGCACGATCGCGCCGCCGACTTTCTTCGAGACCGACACGCCGAGTCGCGCGTGGGGAAGCGCGTTCTCGCAAGCATAGACGATGAGGTTCGCATCGCTGACGGATCGCTTGCGGTCGTAGACTCGCTTGAAATCCTCCGGCGATTTCAGGCGGTGCGTCGGCGGAAATAATAGTCGTTCGATCATCATGCCCATGCGAGTGTCGAACGCGGGTTCGACGGGTTGCGTTTCGCGAACGCTTCGATTAACTCGCGGCTGGCATCGTCGAGCGTCTTCGGCACGACGATCTGAAACACGAGGTACTGATCGCCGCCTGCAATGCCCTTCGCACGCAGCCGCAATCGCGTTCCGGACGACGTACCGGCGGGCACTTTCACGGTGAGGCGATCCCCGCCGACGGTCGGCACTTCGACGGCAGCGCCGAGTGTCGCTTCGGAAATATCGAGCGGCACATCGAGCAAGATGTCGTTGCCATCGCGGGTGAAGAACGGGTGCGATTCGACCTTCACGATCAGGTAAACATCCGTGGAACCGGTGGCGGCCGCCGGTACGCGAAGCTTCTTGCCGTCGTCGATGCCTGCGGGAATTTTCACATCGATTTTACGCCCGCCGATGTTGAGACTGAGAGTGCCACCCGCCGCCGCCGTCAGGAACGGCACCGCCACTTCGGTCTCGACATCTTCCTGCGGCCGCGCTCGCGTTCCCGCACCGCGGCGACCTTGCTTGCCGAATAGCTCGTTCGGGTCGAAACCTGGCCCTGGGTCGCGGTCGCCGAAGAATTGTTTGAAGAGATCTTCGGCGGCCGCCGGGTCGAAGCGTCCGCCGGGTGCGCCCGCTCCGCTCCAGTTAGGAAAGCCGTTCGGGTCGCCGGGGAAACCGCCGGGATAGCTGCCACTCATCTGCGGGCCGGTGTGGCCGAACTGATCGTACGATCCGCGTTTCTTCGGGTCGGAAAGCACCTCGTGCGCTTCGTTGACTTCCTTGAACGTCGCTTCGGCTTGTTTGTCGCCGGGGTTCTTATCGGGGTGGTATTTTTGCGCGAGTTTGCGAAACGCCTTCTTGATCTGATCGGGCGTAGCGGAACGGGAGACTCCGAGAACTTCGTAATAGTCGCGTGGCATCGTCGAGCCTGTGGATGGCAACCGGGTGTTCGTCTGAAGGCAATTCTACGCCCGGTGGCCGATTGCGGAACGTGAGGCACGTTTTTAACGTGCCTTTTTTAACAATGGCATGTTAAAAACGTGCCCCACGTCGTGATGGGAACGAACGCCGCACTACTTCTCGTTCACTGCGATGGTGAAGGTGTGGAACGTTTCTTGGCCGGATTTATCCGATACGGTCACGATCACGTCGGCGGTCTTCGGGTGCGATTTCGGCACGTCCCAGACGATGGCGTTGCCGACGACTTTCATGCCGTCGGGGCCACGCTCCGCTCCGAAGTCTACGCGGCGCGGCTACCGATTCAATCGACGTACGTTTATTTTATTGACATCCAGAACGCGGCGGACAACAATCTGGGAAACGACGTGGAAACGGAATACCAGTAACAGCCAAACGACAGGATTTCACATGCAATCGAACGATTAGGAGCGATTAAAAAATACTCTCGCGATTGGCGACAAAGTGCAAGGGATCGTTGTTGCTCACCAACCGTATGGAGTGTTTGTCGAGTTATCCATGACAACAGCGCAGGGGCTGATCCAAATTACGGATTTCAAGGATGTAGGCCGGATGACGCCCGATCAATACCCAGCACTGGGAACTACAGTTGTGGCAGTTGTTTTAGGGTTCAAAGAAAGCGGAAATCAAGTTTGGCTGGGTGTTAAACCATCACAGTTAGCAACGACTCGCTAACCGCAGGTCTTTTGTCGGCTGAAGACCTGCGGCTAGCGAAAAGCCAAAAACTTACCCCACGAATGCACCGGCGAAGGTCGAGCCTTCGAGCAGCGTGCCCGTTGCGTTCACGTCGAACCGGCGCACGTCGCTGCTGTTGCCGCTGACCAGCAAGCGATACGACGGCCCACCGGGTGCGTTCATCGGCGTAGTGGGCGGCGAAATCTCCACGGGCGGCGGCGATGTTGGCATTTCCAAGGGAGGCGGAGACGACGGAATTTCCACGGGCGGAGGCGAAGCGGGAATCTCTGGTGGTGCCGGTGGAACCAGCGGTGGCGGTGGCACGACTGGCGGGGCCGGTGGAATCACCGGTGGTACCGGTGGCGGTGGCAACGGGACTTCGGGCGGCGCAGGTGGGCTAACCGGTGGCGGCGGCAACGGGACTTCGGGCGGCACCATGGGTGGGCTGACGGGTGGCGGCACGGGTGGAATCTCCGGCGGGGGTGGCGGGTTACCGAGAACGTCTTGAGCATCGTTGTATGCAACCGCGATGCCAGCGGTTTCAATACTTCTCGCGGTCGAGAATGGAACTCTTCGTGCCAGCCTGCAGCGCAAGCAAGGTGAACCCTCGCGACTCTCCGTTCGTCGGTTCCGAATTTCGATTTGGAATTTGGGTCGTACGCTGCGTATGATACACGTCGAATCGACTCGACAAACCCGAACCTTATGGCGGTTTCACCACTCGTTCGGAATGGTGCCGCCCTTCGGTCAATGCGCGTTCCGGGCAGCCGATGGCTGGCGAACCCGGTCCGGGACTTCCGTCCTCCGAACGCCATTTGTGTTTGTGGAGATTCCATGTATCTGTATGCCATCGATGCGAGCCTGCTCGGCCCGTACGCCTGGATTTTCGCCGGGCTGGGGGCCGTCCTCGGCATCGTTGCCAGCATGTGGTCGAAGCTGAAAGGCTTCGCCTGGCGGCTCGTCAGTTTGTTCATCCAGCGGATCGAGATCCCGACGGAGTCCGCACACGAAGCAGTCGTGTCGTATCTCATCAAACACTATAAGCGTTCGCGCAGCTACGACCGCATGTACGGTGCCAACTGGGACTACCAGCGCGACGGTCGCTACGGCCTGATCCCGTACGAACTCTTCGGCAGCCGCATGTTGATCTTCTGGAACGGCTGGTTCCCGTTCATGTTCTCGAATCAACTCGAAAACAAGCACTCGACCAGCAAGCCGGGCGGTTCGTCGGATACGCCATCGGGCGTGTCGAAGGTCTATTCGTCGATCACGTTCCTTCGCGGCACGCTCGACGTTGAGAAGATTATTCGCGAAGCCTGTATGGCACGAAACAACCTGTCGTGGTCGGTCGAAGACGATCAAGAAGCGAAGAAGAACCGCTTCAGCATCCACTTTATCCCACAACGGGGCGACCGCGACGACGACTACGGTGGCAGCAGCGATGGCCTGTCGTGGTACCAGCAAGGCGCGTACCGGTTACTCGCGCACTCGGTCGAGCAACTCGGCAAAGCCCGCACGAATAACGGCAAGGCGCTCGATAACCTGATCTTCCCGCAACGGGTGAAGGATCTCATCAAGGAGATCGAACTGTGGCGGAAGAGCAAAGGCTGGTACATCGAAAAGGGCATCCCGTGGAAGCGCGGCTGGATGCTTTACGGCCCACCCGGCACCGGCAAGACGGCACTCGCCCGCGCCTTTGCCGAAGACCTGAACATGCCGATTTACGTGTACAACCTCGCCGAGATGGGCAACCACGATCTCACGAAGGCATGGTCCGAAATGCAGGTGAACGTACCGTGTATCGCGCTGATCGAAGACATCGACAACGTCTTCCACGGTCGCGAAAACGTCGCCCGTAAGGGCAGCATGTTTTCGATGATGATGCCCGGCAAGAAGGACGAGCAAGACGACAAGAACGGCAACCGCGGCGGTGGCGGCATGTTCGCCCCGCCCCTGACGTTCGACTGCTTGCTGAACTGCCTCGATGGCGTCGAGCGGGCCGACGGGATTTTCACCGTCGTCACCACGAACGACATCAGCAAGATCGACGTGGCACTCGGCCAACCGCGGCAGTTGCCCAACGGCGATACGGAGTTCATCTCGACCCGGCCCGGACGGATCGATAAAGCGGTCGAACTGACGCATATGGAGCTTGCGGACAAGCGGAAAATGGCCGCCCGCATCCTCGGTGCCTTCGAGGTGCCGCACCTGGAAATGCTCGACTTCGTCGATCGTTACCCGGACATGCAAGAGACGCCCGCGCAGTTCCAGGAACGGTGTGCGCAGATCGCGCTGCGGTGCTTCTGGAACGACAAGTTCGCCGCCGAAGAGAAGAAGCCCGACGTCTCTGAAGTCGCCGAATCGCTACTGCGACCGTCTGCCAACGGCGTGTCTTAGTCGCCGAAGCCGTGAGACTTGAGTCTCACGGCTTTCATTACCAAGAAAGCAAATGTCGCCGAAGTGCAGCCCATGTGGTCGACGGTGTACCACTTGCACCCATTCGGCAAACTGCGCGCGTCGTGTCAATTGTGCAGAATGCCGACGAATGAGAATCGACCTGACGTTGCGGTATCCGACGCAAGTCGAACGAGTGGCGACGTACAATCGGTATAGCGGGCACAAGTCCCGTGCGTCCGCTTAAACCGATTGTAAGGGGAGAGCGGTGTTTTCTGTCTACGCCATAACTTACTCGTATCACCCCCATACTTTCCACCCTACCTATGCGGCGCGGAGTCATTCCGTGGCGTAAGGTTGCGCATATCGTGGCAGCACAAGACGCACAGCAGGAGGGTGGCGCAATGTTGGTTCTCAGTCGTAAACTCGGAGAGAAGATTTATATCGGCGAAAATATCTGCATTACGGTCGTCGATATCGACCGCGGCAAGATTCGCCTCGGAATCGAAGCTCCGCGCGACGTGGCCATCTACCGCCAAGAACTCTTGCCATTACACCAACAGCAACAACTCGCGGCCCAACATAAGCAAGCCACCGCTGTCGCCACCTGAGTTGCGAATTCTAACTATTGCGACGACCATCGCGGGCGGATTATCCTACCCAGTTGCCGCTTGGCCAGGTTTGATCCCGCACGAGGGCCAGCGCGTCGGTGGCGGTGAAGATACCGTCCCAATTGGCGGGTTCCGATAGCGTTCGTAGATTCGCTTCGAGTTCGCTGCGTTTGGCGGTGCCGGTGATCGTGCTCGCGATTCGGCTTTCCGAGAAGCAGAATTGCATCCCGAGTGCGGCGATGTCCCAGCCGCGACTTCGGCACTTTGCGGCCGCATTCTGGCACGCCTGTCGGATCTCGCCATTGGCTGGGTGCCATTCGGGCGGGCCTCGTTCGGTGAGCAACCCCATCGAAAGCGGGCTGGCATTCAGCACCCCGACGCCGTGCCGTTCGGCAATCGGCATCAGTTCCGTCATCAATCGCGTGTTTTGCAAACTGAAGTGGCAATACGAGACGATGACATCGAGTTGACACCGCTCGATCACCCGCGCCAACAGCCCGAGCGGATAGGCCGACATGCCGATGAATCGGCACTTGCCCTCCGCCTTCAATTTGTGCAAAACCTCCGCGGTTTCCGTGAAAACCCGCTCGTAGTCGTCGGCGTATTCGATGTCGTGCGCGAGCAGAATTTCCACGTGGTCGGTGCGCAACCGTCGCAACGACGCTTCGAGCGAAGCCCGCATCCCGGCGGCCGAGAAATCGAAGCGGTCGCGCGTCTGTCGCCCCGCCTTCGTGCAGATCATCACTTTCTCGCGCCAGCCACCGGCGAGCACTTCGCCGAGGATTTCTTCCGATTTGCCTTCGCCGTAAAACGCCGACGTATCGATGAGGTTAATGCCCGCATCGATCCCCGCGTGGATCGTCTCCGCCGCATCGGCCACCGAGACGGGGCCGTATTGCTGGCCGATCGCCGCGCCGCCCATCGACATCGCCGATACGGAAAGACCCGTTTTCCCCAACGTGTTTCGTGGCATCATCGCGATTATTTCCCACTGATTTCCATGACGACTGCAACAACTCCGAACCCGACACCGAATACCCACATTGGAATAAACCAGATCATTCCACCGCAGTTGTAGTGGAAGATTTGCCGTAACGATGCCGGCGAGCGATACAGGCGATAGCCGATGTCGCCGACAATTACAACGACGCAAGCGACGCCGAGTGCAATCACGGCGGCCGTTTTGTTATCGATTGCCGAGGCCGTACACAAGAAGTTCGTACCGGCACCCAGAAGGATGCCGATCAATCCGATAATTAACCCAGGGACATTGTATATCAGCATATTCTCGAATCCTAGTTACGAGTTGAGAGAGGTAGATGTTTGTACGTTTTACGATTCCAATTTCAACGACCTCAAACATTTTCGACGGCATCAATATAACAGCCACACGCGGCCGCCCCTCTCCCTTTTCGACGTGCCGATGCGACCTGGACCTCCGACTTTGAGGTGATCGTGACTCCACGTGAAGTGCTGGCGTTTCTGCGCGAACGCGACGTCAAAGCGGTCGATTTGCGGTTCATGGACTTTCCCGGCCTCTGGAAGCATTTCACCATCCCCGCCGAGATGCTCGACGAACGGGCCTTTGAAGATGGCATCGGGTTCGACGGGGCCAGCCTGCGCGGTTGGCAAGCGATCAACGAATCCGATATGATCGTCGTCCCGCAACCCGAGACGCTGTTCATCGATCCGTTTCGCAAAGAAACGACGCTCGTGATGATCTGCAATATCCAAGATCCGCTCACGAAGGAAGATTACACCCGCGACCCGCGTAATGTGGCCCGCAAAGCGGTCAACTACATGAAGCAGACGGGCATTGCGGATACTGCCTATTTCGGCCCATCGGTCGATTTCTTTGTGTTCGACGATGTCAAGTTCGATCAGACTTCGCACTCGGCGTTTTACTACGTCGATAGCAACGAAGGCGCGTGGAACACGGGCCGCGATGAACGTCCGAACCTCGGCAGCAAGATCCCGTATCGCCAAGGCTACTTCCCGTGCCCGCCCGCCGACCAGACGCACGACCTGCGTTCCGAGATGATGCGCGCGATGATCGATTGCGGTTTAACCGTCGAAAGCCACCACCACGAACGCGCCAGCGGCGGCCATTGTGCGATCGATGTGCGCTACGGCGAACTGCTTCCGACCGCCGATAATGTGCTGAAATACAAGTACGTGGTGAAGAACGTCGCACATCGCCACAACAAGACGGCCACCTTCATGCCGAAGCCGTTGTACGACGAATACGGCTGCGGAATGCACGTTCACACGTCATTGGCAAAGGGCGGCAAGAACCTGTTTGCCGGGTCGCAGTATTCGGGGCTGTCGGACGTTGCGATGTACGCGATTGGCGGATTATTGAAACACGCACGGGCGTTGTGTGCGTTCACGAACCCGACCACCAACAGCTACAAGCGGCTCGTCTCGGGGTTCGAGGCCCCGACTACGCTCGCTTATAGCCAGCGCAATCGCTCGGCCGCCATCCGCATTCCCGTGTATTCGTCGCGCCCGGACTCGAAGCGAATCGAGTATCGCATGCCTGACGGCGCAGCGAACCCGTACCTGGCATTTGCCGCGATGTTGATGGCCATGCTCGACGGCGTGAAGAACAAAATTCACCCCGGCCCGCCACTCGATAAAGACATCTACGACATGGCCCCGGAGCAATTGAAAGACGTACCGAAACCGCCACGCGGCCTCGATGAAGCGCTGGCCGCGCTTGCGAAAGATCACGAGTTTCTCCGCCAATCGGATGTGTTCACCGAGGATGTGATCGAGACGTGGATCCAGTTCAAACAGCGAGAAGAAGTCGATGCGATCCGTCTGCGACCGCACCCCTACGAGTTCGCGCTGTACTTCGATTCGTGAGTCACACCCGCTCGATGGCCATCGCGATGGCGTTGCCGCCGCCGAGACAGAGGCAGGCGACGCCCCGCTTCAGGCCGCGGTTGTGCAATGCATGAACCAGCGTAACGAGCACGCGGGCACCGCTCGCGCCGATCGGGTGGCCGAGGGCAATCGCCCCGCCGTTCACGTTCACCTTGGCTTCGTCCAAGCCGAGTTTTTGCACGCAGGCGAGCATCTGTGCGGCGAATGCCTCGTTGAGTTCGAACAAATCGACGTCGTTCAGCGACCAATTCGCTTTCGCCAACACCATCGGAATTGCGGTTGCCGGCGCGAGGAACAGATCCTTCGGAGCCACGCCACTCGTTGCGTAGGCCACGATGCGTGCGAGCGGTGGCGTGCCGATCTGCTCGGCGGCCCGTTCGGTGGCCACGACCACAGCAGCTGCGCCGTCGCTGAGTTGCGAGGCGTTCCCCGCCGTGACCGTGCCCGCTTTCTGGAACGCCGGCTTCAACGCGGCCAACGATTCTGCCGTGCTGTTGGCGCGAATGCCTTCATCGACGCCGAAGCTGACCGTTGAACGTCCGCCTTTGCCTTCGAGCGAGATCGGTGCAATCTCGGCCGCGAAGTCGCCGCGTTCCCATGCGGCAGCAGCGCGTTGATGGCTTGCGGCGGCGTATCGATCTTGTGCCGCGCGGGTGATGCCGCACTGGCTGGCAGTCTGTTCGGCAGCGTCGCCCATCGGCCAATTCTCGAACGGGCACCACAAGCCATCGCGAATTAGTGCATCGACCATCGGTTGGTCGCCGTACTTCAGCCCCGTACGCGCGTTCGGCAGCAAGTACGGCGCACGGCTCATGCTCTCCATCCCGCCTGCGACAATTACCTGCGCATCGCCCGCCGTCACCGCCTGTGCGGCGAGTGCGATCGCCTTCAACCCGGAGCCGCAGACTTTGTTGACGGTGAACGCGGAGACGGTATCGGGCAACCCCGCGAGCAGTGCCGCCTGTCGTGCTGGGTTCTGCCCGACACCGGCTTGTAACACGTGCCCCATAATGACTTCGTCGACCATCTGCGCCTTCACGGCGGCGCGCCCGAGCGCCACATGCACTGCCACCGCACCGAGTCTCGGGGCCGAGATGTCGGCGAGTGCGCCGAGGAACTTGCCGTGTGGCGTTCGGACCGCAGAGAGGATGTATGGCTGCATGAGGAGAGTTCCGTTATGTAGTACACGCGGCTCGCGTGTCGTGGATTTTGAAAAACACGCTTTTGTGTAGGATACGCGGCTCGCGTGTCGTGGATTGTGAAAAGACGTAGTACACGCGGCTCGCGTGTCGTGGATTTTGAAAAATACGCGGCTCGCGTGTCGTGGATTTTGAAAAACACGCGGCTCGCGTGTCGTGGATTTTGAAAAACACGCGAGCCGCGTGTCCTACTTGTAACTCGCCTGTAACGCCATCTCGAACCTCGGTGCGCTGGCGTGCTGGGAATCGTCTATAAAAGCATTGCCGCCCCGTTGCGGTTCTCTCTTGCAGAGGATTCTCGGATGAATCGTTTCTCCCGGCCCACGATCGTGGGCACGACTGGCCTGCTGGCCATATTCGGTGTGGCGGTGTTGTTTGCCGCCAACGATCCCCCGACGCCGTCGCCGAGGTCTGCGATGTGGAAAAAAGTGGATGATGCTGTCAATAAGGGTTTGCCGAAGACGGCGATCCAGGAACTCGGGCCGATTGTCGAAACGGCTCTCAGGGAGAAAGCGTACCCCGAGGCGATCAAGGCGATTGCCAAACGAATCACACTTGAAGGGACGATCGAGGGCAACAAGCCCGAAGAGCGCGTCACCCGCATGAAGGCCGAGATCGCAAAGGCACCGAAGGAGATGGGGCCCGTGATGGAATCGGTATTGGCGAACTGGTACTGGCACTACTTCCAACAGAATCGCTGGCGGTTCAATCAACGCACTGCCACTGCGGTCGCGCCGACGAGCGACTTCACGACGTGGGACTTGCCGCGATTGTTTGCGGAAATCGATCTGCATTACACGAAGGCACTCTCGTTCGAGAAGGAACTCAAGGCGATCCCGATCGGCACGTACGATGCGCTGCTCGAAAAGGGCAGTATGCCCGATGCGTATCGGCCGACGCTGTTCGACTTCCTCGCGTTCGATGCGCTCGCGTTTTACAGTGCGGGCGAACAAGCGGGTGCGAAGGCCGAAGATGCGTTTGAAATCGACGCCGCCGGACCGGCGCTCGCCACGGCCGAGGAGTTTCTGAAATGGCAACCGGCCACGACCGATGCAGAATCGGCGAAGCTCAAAGCGATCAAGCTCTATCAGAATCTGCTCGCGTTCCACAAAGACGACCAGGACAAGACCGCGTACCTCGATGCGGATTTATCGCGGTTGCAGTTCGCGAACGGGTTTGCATTCGGCGAACAGAAGACACCGCGTTACAAGGCCGAGTTGAAAGCGTTCGCGGACAAGTGGGCCGATCACGAACTGTCGGCGATGGCACGCTACCGGCTCGCGGTCGTGGTCCAGGGCGAGAATGAACTCGTCGAAGCCCGCAAGATCGCGATTCAGGGCAAGAACGCCTTCCCGAAGAGCAACGGCGGCAAGCTCTGCCAGAATCTCATTCAACAAATCGAAGCCCCGACTTTGCAAGTCTCGACCGAGCGCGTCTGGACCGATCCACTGCCGGTGTTGCGGGTGCAGTACAAGAACTTCAACAAAGTCTACTTCCGTGCGGTGAAGGCCGATTGGGCCGCGCGATTGACGAAGGATCGCTACCGTCCGGAGCAGATGAACAACGCCGACCGCGACGATCTGGCGAAACGCAAAGCCGAACTCGAATGGTCGGCGGACCTGCCGGAGACACCCGACTATCACGAACGCAGCCACGATGTCCCCGCGCCGAAGGGGTTGAAGCCCGGCTTCTACTTCATCGTCTCGAGCATGAAGGCCGACTTCGGCGATGCGAATAATCGCGTGGCGTTTACCGATGTGTGGGTGAGCGACTTGGCCGTGGTCTGCCGGCAATCGTACGGTTCGGGGCGGTTCGAGGGCTTCGTGTTGAATGCGAAATCGGGCGATCCGATCCCGAACGCGAAGGTTCGCACGTGGGTTCGCAACAACCAAGTCGGTGGCGTCAACGAAGGCAAAACGGTCACGACCGACGCGAACGGCTCGTTCACGATCGCCGGCGAGGCGAACCGTAATTTCTTCATTCTGGCGAGCCACGAAGGCCACGAACTTTCGAGCCAGAACGAACATGCGATCTACAAGCAACCCGAGAACTTCGCACCGCAAGTGCAGTCGGTGTTGTTCACGGATCGCTCGCTGTATCGGCCCGGCCAGACGATCCAGTACAAGGGCATCTGCCTCAGCGCCGACACGAAGAACGACAATTACCGGGCCGTGCCGAACCAGGCACTGACGGTGGTGTTTAACGATCCGAATGGCAAAGAAATCGCGAAGCAAGCGGTGAAGTCGAACGACTTCGGCTCGTTCAGTGGCAGTTTCACCGCGCCGCGAGATCGCCTGACGGGAACGATGCAGATTATCGTGCAAGGGAATGGCATCGGTGCGGTTCAAGTGAACGTCGAAGAATACAAGCGGCCGAAGTTCCAGGTAGTTGTCGAGGCACCGAAAGAGGCAGCGAAACTCAACGGCGAAGTGAAGGTTGTCGGCAAGGCGACGGGGTACACGGGGTCGGCAATTAACGGTGCGAAGGTGCGTTACCGCGTGACGCGCGAAGTCCGTTGGCCGTCGTGGTTTTACGATAGCTACTGGTGGCGGATGCCGCCGAATCGCGGCGCATCGCAAGAGATTTCGCACGGCACCGCAACGACCGAAACCGATGGCACGTTCACCGTGACATTCATCGCGAAGCCCGACCTCAGCGTGCCCGAAAAGGACGAGCCGATCTTCCACTACACCGTCAATGCCGACGTGACCGACACGACCGGCGAGACGCGATCTGCAAGTAAATCTGTGACTGTGGGGTACACCGCGCTGCAAGCCACAATCGGTGCCGAGGAATGGCAGACGGTCGATGCCGAAGTGGCGTTCAAACTGGCGACGACGACGCTCGATGGCGAGGGACAGGCCGCGAAGGGCATCGTCAAAATCTACAACCTGAAGGCACCCGAAACGGTGCAACGCCCCGACTTGCTCGGCCAACAAATCGCGCAACTACGCGGTCGTGGCCGGGTCGCTGGCAAGGTCATTGCGCCACGCCCCGATTCGACAGACCCGCGAACGTGGGCGCTCGGCGAACTCGCGAAGAGCCTCGATTTCCAGACTGAAAAGGATGGCAAACAGGCACTTGCGGCCAAGCTGCCCGCAGGCATCTATCGCGTGATCCTCGAGACGCAAGATCGCTTCGGCAAGCCCGTCACTGCACAGATGCACGTTCGCGTGCTGAAAGCCGACGACGCAAAATTCGCGCTGAAAATCCCGAACTTGCTCGCCGCGCCGAAGTGGTCGCTCGAGCCGGGGCAAGAGTTTTCCGCGATCTGGGGGACGGGTTACGACCGGGGCCGCGCGTACATCGAAGTCGAGCATCGCGGCAAGATTCTGCAAGCGTTCTGGACCGATCCCGAGAAGACGCAGATCGCCATCAAACAGAAGATCGACGAAGCGATGCGCGGCGGGTTCACCGTTCGCACCACCTACGTTCGCGAGAACCGGGGCTACCTCGAATCGCGACACGTCAACGTCCCATGGACGAACAAAGACCTCACCGTGAAGTGGGAGCGGTTCGTCTCGAAGCTCGAACCGGCGAAGAAGGAAACGTACACCGCAATCGTGAAAGGTCCGAACGCCTCGAAAGTCGTCGCCGAGATGGTCGCCGCACTTTACGATGTCTCGCTCGATGCGTATCTGCCGCACAACTGGATGCATAAGTTCGGCGTGTTCCGCACCGATTACTCGACGACATCGAGCAGCTTCGAGAACGCAGCGAAACAACTGCAACACTATCGCGGAAATTGGGACTACGGCATGTTGGGCGTGGACATTCGCTACCGCATATACCCGCAAGACCTGACGGCGAACCTGCACGGTTACATGTTCGGACGTGGGAAAATGAGGGCTATGGGAGGCGCAGAGCCGATGGCACCCGCAATGGCGGGCAAGGCCGCCGACGGTATGCTGATGGAATCGCAAATGTCTACCATAGACGGCAAGGCAGTCGAGAAGGAGGGGGTCAACGCCGATAAAGCTCCTGGGGGCGGTGGCGATGGCGACAAAGGCCCGGACCTCAGCAAGGTGGCGGCCCGCAAGAACCTCAACGAGACGGCGTTCTTCTTCCCGCACTTGATCTCCGATGACAGCGGCACCGTGAAGTTGGAATTCACGATGCCCGAGGCGCTCACTAAGTGGAAGTTCATGGGCTTCGTACACGACAAAGAGTTGAAGAGCGGCTACCTACAAGATGAAGTGATTACTGCAAAAGACTTGATGGTGCAACCGAACCCGCCGCGGTTTTTGCGCGAAGGCGACATCCTCGAATTCAGTGTGAAAGTCAGCAACCAATCGCCGACGAAACAAGTCGGGAAAGTGCGACTGAACCTCAACGACGCCCGCACCGCCGCCGCAATCGATGCCGCAATGGGCAATACGACCGGCGATCAGGCGTTCGATATTCCTGCGGGGGAATCGCGCAGTTTCTACTGGAAACTCAGCGTGCCCGATGGCCAGGGCGCGATCACGTACAAGGCCGTGGGTGGGACCGACCGCCTGAGCGACGGCGAAGAAGGGATGCTGCCCGTACTCTCGAAACGCATCCTCGTGACCGAGTCGATCCCGCTGCCGATTCGCGGCAAGACAACGAAGACGTTCGACTTCACGAAGCTCCTCAACTCCGGCAAATCGGACACGCTGAAGCACCAGTCGCTGACGGTGCAAATGACCTCGCAACCGGCATGGTATGCGGTGATGGCGCTGCCATACTTGATGGAATACCAACATGAATGCAGCGAGCAAACCTTCAACCGTCTGTATGCCAATGCACTCGCACGCCACATCGCAAATAGCGACCCGAAAATTCGACGCATCTTCGACCAATGGAAGAACACACCCGCACTCGATTCGCCATTGACGAAGAACCAAGATGTGAAAGCGGTAATGCTCGAAGAGACGCCGTGGCTGCGCGATGCGAACAAGGAATCGGAAGCGCGCCGCAACGTCGGCATCTTGTTCGACGAGAACCGCCTCAACGACGAAACCACGAGATTGATGCAGAAACTCGCGGACATGCAGAACCCCGATGGCACGTGGCCGTGGTTCCCCGGCGGGCCGAAGAACGACTACCTGACGCTGTACATCGTCACGGGGTTCGGCCGAATGCGGCACCTCGGCGTGAAGGTCGATGCCGCCATCGCAGTCAAAGCGATCACCCGCCTCGATGCCTGGATGGACGAGCAATACAAGGAGATTCTCAAACTCCCGAAGCCCGAGGACAACCACCTAAGCAGTACGGCGGCGCTGTACCTCTACGGTCGCAGCTTCTTCCTGAAAGACAAGCCGATCGCGCCGGAACATCAGGCGGCTTCGGAATACTGGCAACGCCAGGCCCGCAACCACTGGCTGAAACTCGCGAACCGCCAGTCGCAGGCACACATCGCCATCGGCCTGAAGCGCTTCGGCGACAAGGACACGCCAAAGGGGATCCTTGCATCGATCAAGGAACGCTCGGTTTCCAACGAGGAAATGGGCATGTTCTGGCGCGACACCGAGCTTTCCTACTGGTGGTATCACGCACCGATTGAAACCCAAGCGGTGATGATCGAAGCATTCGACGAAGTGATGAACGACGCGACCGCCGTCGAAGATTGCAAGGTGTGGTTGTTGAAACAAAAGCAAACGCAGAACTGGAAAACCACGAAGGCGACCGCAGACGCCGTGTATGGATTACTGCTTCGTGGCGACAATTTGTTGAAGTCCGATTCGCTCGTCGAAGTGACGGTGGGTGATATGCCAATCAAGCCCGAGAATGTGGAGGCGGGCACGGGGTTCTACGAACAGAAACTGATACGCGGCGAAGTGAAACCCGAGTTCGGCAAAGTGACGGTCAAGAAGACCGATGCGGGCGTGAGTTGGGGCAGCGTTCACTGGCAGTATCTCGAAGACATCAGCAAGGTGACGCCGCACGAAGGCACGCCACTAAAGCTGGAAAAGAAGCTGTTCAAACGAACCTTCACCAAAAAAGGGCCAGTGCTGGAACCGGTGGCGGGGCCGGTCGAAGTCGGCGACGAGATCGTTTGCCGCATCGTACTACGCACCAACCGCGACATGGAGTACATCCACTTGAAGGACCATCGCGGCAGCGGCACCGAACCGGTCAGCGTGCTCAGCAAGTACAAGTTCCAGGACGGCCTGTACTACTACGAAAGCACGAAAGATACGGCATCGCATTTCTTCATCGACTACTTGCCGAAAGGCGTGTATGTATTCGAGTATGCGGTGCGAGTACAACATAAAGGCAAATACCCCACGGGCCTCGCGAACATCCAGTGCATGTACGCACCGGAGTTCAACAGCCATAGCGAGAGTATCCTGCTGGAAGTGAAGTAAAATGTGCAGCCACCGAAAGCCCAGGGACGATCGTCCCTGGGCTTTTTCGTGCGTGCCGATACTTCACTCTATTCGCCGACGGAACGAAATCTTCGCACGAACCAGCGACCCGCATACGCGCCGATCGCGACGCCGGTGGCGTCGATGAGCACGTCGCGGATGCAACCGTGGCGATGGTGGGTTTCGCGTAGCAGGTATTGCGCGGTCTCGGTGGTCGCGCCGTGGACGATCAGGCCGAGCCAGACGAACCAGCGGCACCAGTTCGTGCGGAATAGCAGCGCGACGCCGAACGCGAACCCGGCATAGACGCAAAGGTGCGTCGCCTTCGCCAACAGGAAAATCAGCATTTCTTTGTCGAACCACGACACGCCATCGAAGAGCTTTTCCGGCACTGGCTGCGGCGTGATGAGCAGATACGTCCAAATACCGAGAACGGCGACGAACCCGCTAACGAGAACGATGTGAACGGGTCGACGCATGATTCCGCAACTCCAAATCAAAAACGTCACCCGGAACGAGGGGGGCCACCGAGTTCGCGGAGCTTGCTGCGGAGGTATTTCGCCCGTGCGGCGTTGCGTTCCTCGCCATCGAGCGGCGTGCCCATCAGCTTCTGTAGGTGCGCCGACTGAATGTGCATGAACAGCTGGTTCACGGTCGTTGCGGGGACGTCGTCGAGCAGGTGCAAACTGATCCCCAAACGGACGGCGGAGAGCAGTTCCATCGTCTCGTCGGAGGTAATCATCGTCGCGCTGCCCATCGTGCCGATGGCGCGGGCGATGCGGTCTTGCTCGGCCTGTTTGCGTTCCTTCAACAGCACCTGTCGGGCGTGGCGTTCGTACTGCAAAATCTGTGCGATCACCTCGCGGATTTCCTGCAACACCCGTGCCTCGGATTTCCCGAGCGTCACCTGATTCGAGATCTGATAGAGGTCGCCACTGGCACGGCTGCCTTCGCCGTACAGCCCGCGCACGACGAGGTTGATCTTCTGCAAACTGCGGAACAGCTTTTCGATTTCCTTCGTCAACCCGAGCGCGGGCAGGTGCAGCATCACGCTCGCACGCATTCCGGTGCCGACGTTGGTGGGGCAGGCGGTCAGGTAGCCGAATTGATCGTGAAAGGCGTACGTGAGTCGCGCTTCGATGGCGTCGTCGACGCGGTCGATCTCGGCCCAGGCTTCATCGAGCGCGAGGCCGCTCCGCATGACTTGCAATCGTAGGTGGTCTTCCTCGTTGACCATCAGGCTGACCGATTCGGCTTCGTCGAACGAGACGCCGCGCGGCCCTTCGAGAACCGAGGCGAGTTCCCGGCTAATCAGCTGGCGTTCGACGAGAAACTGCCGGTCGAGCGGGCCGAGTTTGTTGACGTCGACGTAAGTGAACTTCCCGACGAGTTCGGCCTTGCTGACGGCGTCGCGAATCTTCGCTTCGGTTTCGGCTTTTTGCGGAATCGTGGCGCGATTCGTGAACGGGCAGTTCGCGAGGTTGCGGGCGAGGCGGATGCGCGTGGAGACGACGACATCGGACTCGGGGCCGTTGCCGCGGAGCCACTCGCCGAGATTGGGGAGCAGACTATCGAGGTTCATCCCGCAGCTTCCTTCTGCCGGATCCGATCGCGGAGCCTGGCGGCCTCTTCGTAATTTTCGGCGGCGACCGCGTCCCGGAGGTGGTCGCGGAGCCGATCCCGTTCGGATTCGTCGCGGGCGCGGCGAACGACGGAGGGAACCTTCCCCAAATGGGTGAGGCTTCGGTGAACCCGTTCCAAAAGCGGTTCGAGAACGGTGCGGAAGGCATCGTAGTCGTCGGCGCAGCCAAACCGGCCATCCACGCGGAACTGAGCATACTTTAGGCCGCAAGTCGGGCACGTCAACGTGGACGGGTCCGCCGTATCCGGAGCATCGCTCGACGACCACTCTTCGCCGACGCCCTGGAGCATCAGCAATTGCAGCAGTGCCGGCAGGTTCAGTTGCGGATTCGGCGCGAGCGGCAACAGTTCGTGTTCCTGCGCGCATTTTTCGCACAAATGGATTTCGCGACGCTTCTTGTTGACGATGTCCGTCAGGTGAATCGTGGCGTTCGCACCGCAATACTTGCAGGGGTTCATACTTCCTCCAGTCGCTTGATGCGGTCGCGAATACCGGCGGCGACCTCGTACAGTTCCTTCTGCACGGCGACTTGTAACTCTCTGCGGAGGCCGACGAGTTCGGTTTGTGCGGCTCTCGTGCGGGGCAGGCGGCGCGGGATCTTACCGACGTGCTTCACGTCCCCGTGAATGTTATCGAGCAATGGCACGAGTTCGTCTTTGAACGAATCGTAATCGTGCGCACAACCGAGGCGGCCACTGTTGCGAAATTCGACGAACTTCATCCCGCACGCCTCGCACGCCTTCCCGCCGAGATCGCTCAGGTCATCCTGAGTACCGGGGTGCGCGTTCGCGATCTTTTTCACGGTAGGTGCGGTGGGGTGCGGTTCGTAGAGGTGCTTCTTGGCGCAACTTTCGCACAAGTGCAGCTCGGCGAATTGATCTTCGCCGATGACGTCGGTGATATGGTAAGTCGCCGCCTTCGGGCACCGCTCGCACTTCATTTTCCCGCCTCATGGTGTCGTTCGGTTGATTCTAGTCGTGGAACCGACCAGACGGAAGGGTGACCGGACGTGCGCTAGTGGACAAGCACCGGGAAACGGTTGTCGATCGCATTCGTTTGGTCTGAATTGACGATTTGGATCATTTCGTGCGACGGGAAAGCGGCGAGCGTCAATCGGCAGCCGACGGCAACGGCGATCGTACCGAGCGTCTGCCAGGTCGGGTTGGTGGCGGCTCCGGTTTCGAGCCGCGACAGCGTTTCCAACGCCAACCCCGTCTTATTGCTGACATCGGCGAGCGTCAGTCCCGCCGCTTCCCGCGCGGCCTTCAATGCCGCCATCGTCGAACGGAGTTCGAAATAAAACGGGGCCGCATCCGCACGATCTTCGGGCGTGACGAGTTCGTCGGCACCCGGTTTGTGGGCCAGTTTCGCACGAACCTCGTTTGCACGGATGCGAATCGATTCCGACATTTCTCGTCTCCTGTCAGTGATGAGCGTGATGGATCGAAGCCTCAAAACTTCGGCTACATCACGATTACAGCCATTGTTGCAGAAACGGTTTCAATGCCGCTTCCGGGTAGAACACCCAGGCGTAATCACGGCGGGTCAGCGATTCGGCGGTGCGGCTCGCGTTCTTCGATTCATCTAACTTCGCTTGAATCTCTGCGATTTGTGCGGCCACTTGCGGTCGCAACCGTTCGTTCCACTTGCGCAGATCGAGGTAGCGCTGTCGTCGTCCTGCGCGATCGGTTGGCGTTGCGGCGAGTAGGACGTCGCGCTCGGGGTATGAGTTCGGAAGATAGCGTTGCGGGTTCCAATGCAGGTCGCGTAACTGCCGTTCGAGTCGTGCGATTTCGTTTGGCGGACGCGGCAAATGCGGAAACGGCAGGTGCAACGTCGCCGAGAGAACTTGATACGCGGGCGGTTCGATGCGGAAGTAATCGCGAATGATCGTATCGGTGACTTCGTCGTACTTTCCGCCGCCGATACCGTGAATGAAGAAGTCTCCGAGGCACAGCCGCGCGAACAATGTCAGTGTCAGGGCACGCGGTCGCATCGCGCTCGGTGGCGTGGCATTCGTCGCGGGGCGGCGGCCGTTCGGCATCATCTCCCAGAACGGCAACTCGCCCTCGGCCAAGTCCGGCACGGGGTGGTTTTTACTGCGCAAACCGTGCGTCTGGCGATACGCAATCACCGCGCCGTTGTACGCCGCACGGAAGCGGGGCAGATCGGCGGAGATATGCGAAACGAAGCGGGCGAACGACGCGGTCTGCGACAATTCGCGAACCGTCACTTCGCGATTATGGCAACCCCATTGATGTTCGAGATTCTGCCGCCACGCGCTGAAAGTCTCGCCGACTTTGCCGCGCGCTGGCTGCCAAACGCTGCGAATTAGCGGCTCGAACGGCCAGTTTTCTGTGGATTTTCGTACGACTTCAGCGAACGCGGCGAACCGTTCGGCATTCTGGATCGGCCGCGTTTCGTACGGCACTTCGCCGATGTCATCGTCGAACGCAATGCAGGATTCGCGCACATCACTCCCAATGACCGGAAAGCGTAAACACGGCGTTTTCAACGTGTCGTTATCGACGATGAGATTGAGCGACGTGCCGTTCGTGCGACTTGCCAAACCGTAGATTGCGAAATTCTTCACCCAGACGCCGGGGTGCGAGAGTTCGGGCTGGTGCCCGCCGATGATTAGCGGGCCATCGGTGGGTAATTTTAATTCGATTCGGGATTGTTTGCGGAACTCGCGAAGTGACACCCCACCGACACGCGCCGGGGACTGATCGAGGTATTGCCGATTCGCTGCGACTAGCGCGGGCAGTGCTGCGACCGAGGGTTCGGCCAGCACCTCGCCATCGCCGGTGGGTGCTCGGAACCGTCGGAGCGACATCACACCATCTCCGAACAAACGCGGTGAACATTCCCGAGCGGCATCGACAGCGGAATGCGGTCGGCGGCTTCGATCACATTATGGTAGTAATTCAGCCGTTCGGTCGGGTCGTTCATCGCGCCGAAGGTGCGGGTCGGGTCGATATACAGCCGTGGCACGCCGATTTCGGTGATGCGCAACCCAAGTTTCGCCGCCTCAACCCACACTTGCAACGGCATCCCCCAACCCGTTTCGGTCACCTTTAACTGTTCGAGCGCGTGCCGCCGATACGCCTTGAAGCCGCAAAAGGCATCGGTGATGTTCAAGCCGTACTTCTCGTTCAGTTCGCCCGTAATCTGCGCGTTAATGAAGCGTCGATCCGTCGGGGCCGGAGTGTCCTGGCGGAAGTCGCGTAGGTAACGGCTACCCGAAACGATGTCCGCGTTGCCAATGCGTTCGAGCAATACGGGTATGCGGTCCGGCTGGTGTTGGCCGTCGCAATCCATCGTCACGAGTACATCGTAACCGTGGCGAATCGTGAAGTCGAACGCCGTGGAGATCGCCGCACCGTAGCCGCGATTCTTCGCGTGCGTCTCGCGAAACAGCCCGGTTTCAGCGTCGAGAATCTGCGAGGAACCGTCGGTCGAACCATCGTCGACCACGAGAATATCGCTCGCATATCGCCGCACTTCGGCGAGAACGCCGCTCACGTGCTTCGCTTCGTTGTAGATCGGAATGGCTATCAGTGTGCGCATCGTAAGTACGCCTTGGGAACGAGTATCGCAGGGGCCGTATCATCGCACTATTCTAGGGGCGACGCCACCGACAATGCAAATCGGCAAAATCGCACTGGCCCAAGATCATACCGCCTCAATCGGGATAGTTTACAGATTCCATTTCACTGAAACCAAACAGCCAAAAATGGCTCGTCACCCCACATGCAGTTACGGATGTATCGATTGTAACTTTTGTGTTCACTACGCGGGAGTCACCTGCGCGCGACCCGCCAAGATTGTCGAATTTACCTCACGTTGTTTTGACGGACCGACCGTTAGGGTTTACCTTTCCGTCAACGGTGCCGCAGACCCCCGCGTTCGCTGGGCCGGGCACTTCCGTAAAGGGTAACCTCCGATGTACAGCATCGTATTAATGACCGCGTTGACGACCGCCCCCCAAGCCCCCGAGTTCAACGGCTACTTTCGGGATCTCATCCAGAACCGGGGCTGCTACGACTCCGGCGAAAGCCGCAGTTCGGGTGGCACCGGCTCGTGTCAGGGTCTTTTCGGTGGCCGCATTCGTGCGTTCTTCAGCTTCGGCGGTTCGTGCTACGGCTCGTGCAGCGGTCGCGGGAACGGCTGCTACAGTTCGGGCCAATCGTGCAACGGCAGCGTTCCCGCGTATTCGTGCAACGGCAGCGTTCCTGCGTATTCGTGCAACGGCGCACCGAGCTATTCCTGTAACGGCGGAATGGCCTACGCACCGAGCTTTTCGTGCAGCGGTGGCTCGGGAAACACCATGCCGATGATGGACTCCGGCAGCCCGTATGCCACACCGTCCCCCGCATATTACAGCGGGCCTATCGCATCAACCGGTTGCTACGGTGCAGGTATGGGAATGTCATCCGGGCCGATGACTTACCAAGGAACGCCTTCCGGGCAGGGCTATCAGACATCGCCCGATGCGATGATTCCGAACCCGAACTTGCCCAACAATGGGGCACCGTATGCCACGCCGATGGTTCCTCCACCCGAAGTGCGAGACGAACGCTATTACATGAAAAACCAGTTGCCTCTGCCGGGCAGTACCGTTTCGAGCCGAGCCACGGTGATCGTGAAGCTGCCCGCCGATGCCAAACTATTTGCGGAAGGT
>JAYWCL010000113.1:0-25509 GCA_043780595.1 Limnoglobus sp. | reverse complement strand
TTTTGCAACTCACATTCTGGGAGAAACAGGCACTTTACGATAGCCGAATCGCAATCGCAAACAAACGCAAAACTGCTACCCACTTTTGAACCGTGCCCTTTGTGATCGGTATTCATGCCATCTGCTACCCACGATTCAAAGCTCGTGTAGATGGCAGTTCCCGGCCACGGAGGATGCTCGGGTGGGCTATGAGTCCACGTGAGGTGGACCACTGCTATTCGCTCGGTACCATCCTCAATAGCGAACAAAACATCGTCGCAGTCCTGCCGACGAGCCAAGGTTCGCACTGGAAGATCGAAAAGTGGATGTCCGACTGACAGCTCGCGGGCCAACTCCAGTGCCATGCCTGCAACCTGAGCGGGATTATGAGCGACAGGATACCATGGCTCAAGCCATTCCAAATCACAACTCCTTTCCAATGCATCTGCCCCACCGAACGATCAAGCTCGGCCTTCCTGTATTGCGACAGCGTCTGCCAACTCACCGTCGTATAACTCCGAGTCGTCGGGCCGCTCGTTGAACAACCGCTTGCGAGCCTCAGCTAGCACTGGCTCGACCGCCGTTTGCTGCCTGAGAAACAAAGCCAGCCCGGCGTCCGGAAGTTCGACGATCGGAACCGGCCAGTATTCTCGCAGCCGTTCGATGAGTCCAGATTGCCACTCCGACTCGACCCACGGCCCGTAGATGTCAGCAGCACTCACGAGTATTACCCTCCTGCCACCTGACGAACGAATTCAGCCGCCAGCGGGCTGATGAGCCTTCGACGCATTTTCCATGAGTTATTGTAAACCATGACCGATCCCAAACCAAACCGTAAGCGTCTCGTGCGAAAGCACGACTCATAGGCGAGCGGGTGAGCGTCAGCCCCCTGATTCTTCCTGAGTCGCGAACAATGTTCATTTCGATGTGACTGCGTCATCCGTACGCATTGCGAATGGCGGTGGCTGGATCAGTGGGCTTACGCCGCACCGCTCGCCAAGAATAACAACGCCCGCGGACGTTCGTCCGCGGGCGTTGGGTGTTACTTCAAAAATCTCACTTCCCGAATAGCTTGCCGGGGTTGCGGGCGAGGTCGCCTTCGATCGATTTTGCGGTCGGGCCGGTGGGTGCCGATGGCGACACTTCGGCATCGGGTTCGGAGGGATGTTTCTTGGCGCTGAAGATGCGACCGGGGTTGCGGTTCAGTTGTGGCACGTCGGCGGTTGGCTTTTCTTTCACCGCTTCAGCGTCGCTCGGCAGGTCGTAACCGGCTTGCAGAATATCGTTGCCCTGCGTCGATTGTGCGACTTCGACGTTCGCCCGTTCGAGGTTCGCATCGGTACGCGCCAACTGGGCCAGTTGGGCCGTCGGCATTCCACGCGGTGAGGCATCGAGGATCACAACACCGGCCACGACTTTCGCCGTGTCGAGCTTCCGCACCAGTTCGATCGCTTCCGAGTAACCGGCCCCCATCTCGCCCATCGCGTTCAGCACGGCGGCGAGGTTCGGCTTCACGAGCACTTTCACTTCGCGTGCCCCTTCCGGGCCTTGTGCGATGTGCGTGACTGTCACATCAGTGTCACTCGCTTTCGCAGACACCACATAATCGCGACCGAGCGGCAACGAGAACGGCGGCACGAGCTGACCGGCGTTGCCGAACAGCACGATTTCGGAGCGGCGATTGCTCGTCAGGTGGATCATCGCTTGCGAATCCGGTGCGACTTGGTGCAACCAGAATGTCTTCTTAACGTGCTTGCCGTTGAGGGCCGTGTGGTTCTCGTTGGCCGAACGCAATGCCACGAACGCACCGTAGCGCAACCCCGCATCGGGGTGTGCCATCAGTTCGACTAACCGATCCGTGCTGACGCCGTCGTCGAGCGTGGCGAGTGCCGTGAGGCAGTGCGTGCGAAGCGCGGCGTGTTGCTCGCAGAGGCGGGCGAGTTCGCCGACCCCCGCCGTGTTGCCGAGGTACGCGAGTGCCTCGGCAGAGGCGAAGCGAACCCACGGCGAAGTGCTTTGCAGCCCCACCCGTAGCGGTTGCGTGCTCTCGGCACCGAGTGCTTCGAGCTTGATTGCGGCGATCACCGCCGTGTCCGCTTCGAGTAATTCCTGTTCGAGTTTCTTGCGATAGAGACTATCCGGCCCCGCAGGTGTCAGCGGAATTTGCCGCGAAACGAGCAGGAACCGCATGTGATTCAATCGGTACGTCGACGGCACATTCACCGTGATGACGTCCTTCGTGACCGCGTTTGCCACCTTGCTGCGTGCGTCGCCCGCCGGTTGGAAGATCGCGTTCAACCGTGCGGCGACTTCCATCGCGAGCCGGGCGCTACGATCTTTTTCGTTGAGTACGAGCCAGTACGGACGGTCTTCGAGTATCCGTCCGCCGCCCCAGACTTTGCCCATCGTGTACGTGACTGGCTCCGGCGAATCGACATCTTGAACGAAACTCGCTTTGAGTGTCGCACGGTTGTCGCTCGAACCGGCAACGAGCGGCCCTTCGGCACGAACGAGTGCCTTGCCGACGAGCAGCGTGTTTCCCGTAACGGGTGTCGCCGCGACATCGGCACCGCCGCGAATCATCTGATCGCGAACGTTCGCGGACTCTTCCGACGTCGCGAGGTCGCACTCGAACAGTACGCCGCTTTTCAGGCTCGTCGTCGAACTGCCGCGCGGCAACACCACGTCGATGTCGACCGGATCGCCTTTGCGGGCACCCGGCGGAATCGAAGCCGTGACGAGAACGAGCGAGCAGGTTTTGTTCGGGTCGTCGAGGAATTGCTTAGGATTCAGCTTCTTTTTGCGGAGATCGCGTTCGAGCATCGGCCGCCATTCGCCGGAAGCAATGCTACCGGTGCCGGGCAGTTTCCAAACGAGTCCAACTGCCGAGACGGCAATCGGTTCGACGTTCGAGGGTACGGTTTTCTCGCCGACGTTGGCGGTGGCGTTGCGGTCGATCGGTTCGTCGGCCGCTTGCGGGCGCACCGTCTGGGACTTCTTGCCCGTGCAACCGGCGATTAAGATAACGGCAATGGCCGCAAGAACGGTGAAATTTCCGGCACGGAACATGGTCCCCCCTACCCGGCCAAAGCCGAGATCGCACGCGACCACCGCAACCCAGAGAACGCCCCCACGGGTTCCCCACCGGCTCGTCGCATCCGTTCCAATCCTGTGCTAAGCGGGCGAACCATACCGCCTGTGCCTGGCGTGTCAAGAGCATTCGACAGGGTCGAACCGCGAAGTGCGAAATGACAACTCTTCACCAGCAACTACTGGTGTGTAAGAATCGTTGCCAGTTAAGAGTGGATCGTTGTGAGTGAAACTGACAACGAACAACTTTTCACCGGTCTGAAACAATCGAGGGATATTCACGAGCGCGGAAAGCCTGTAAGATCGTAGAATCGGCTGGCGATTCTTTTCCGTGCTTCGAGGATTCCACGTGGCTAAGTCATCGACGAACGGCAGCATGGTTGTGGAACCCCTTCCAGCGCTTCGATCGATATCGGTCGAAGGTTTCAAGTCGATCAACGAAGAACTGACAATCGACCTCGGTAAATTGACGGTACTGGCCGGCGTCAACAGTTCGGGCAAAAGCAGCATCATTCAGCCACTATTACTACTCAAGCAAACCCTCGAAGCACCATTCGACCCCGGACCATTACGCCTCAATGGGCCGAACGTAAAGTTCACGAAAGTCGAGCAGCTTCTGTGCGCGAACAGGCGTAAGGAAGAGCTTGGCAGGTTTGCATTCGGAATGACATTGGACGATAAGCGAAGTTGCAAGTTCTACTTCCGTCATGGAACCACAAACCCAATTGAACTCGATCACATCGTATCGAGCGATGGCGAACGAACTATCGATTTGCGCGAGGGTAATAATTCGAAAGTAGACAAGAATTATCTCGATTTATTCATCGGCCACCACTTGCAACCGTTTGGAAATGTCCCCGTATACAGTATCGAAACAATACGATCGCGCTGCTTCCTCGATCAAATAGTTTCGCTTGGATCGCACGAGAGACTACAAGGCACGACTCGCATTTCTATGAGTGCCGGTCCTTATGATGTAATGTTAAGACATATTATCCATGTCCCAGGACTTCGCGGCAACCCCGAGCGTGCATACTCGTGGAATGCCGTCAGCAGTCAGTTTCCAGGCACTTTTGAAAATTACACGGCGAGTGTTCTCGCAGTTGAAAAGTCAAATGCCACGGATTTTCTCGATCGACTGTCGCATAGTCTACGTTACCTTCAGCTGGCTTGGAAGGTTGACGCAAAGACTATCAATGATACCCAAGTCGAACTTCGCGTAGGCATACTTACGTACAGTAACGAGCGCGACATGGTGAACATCGCCGACGTCGGCTTCGGCGTTTCGCAAACATTGCCCGTCGTCGTCGCGTTACTCACCGCGAAGCCGAATCAGATCGTGTATATCGAGCAGCCGGAAATACACCTTCACCCGCGTGCGCAACATGCGATGGCGAAGTTACTGGTCGATGCGGCCAACCGTGGGGTCCAGGTGATTATCGAAACGCACAGTTCGATATTGCTTCTCGGCATACAGAGCTTGATTGCGGAAAATGCGATCGATCCCGAAATTGTCAAACTCCATTGGTTCCGTCGCGACAAAACCGGCGATACGCAAATCGCGAGTGCCGAACTCGACGTGGCAGGTCGCTTCGGCGATTGGCCCGAAGACTTCGACGATGTCTCGCTCGAAGCGCAAAGGCGTTACCTCGATGCCGCAGAGAAGCAACTTCAAAATGAGCGATAACAAGCCGACTTTCTGCGTGGTCGTTGATGCATCGATTGCCAGAGCATCCGGACCGCCGAGTTCGCTGCACCCAATTGGTACTCGATGCCGAAACTTCCTCGAACGACTCCGAGGAAACGGCCATCGAATGGCGTGGAGTCCGAGTATCAAGAAAGAATGGGACAAACACCAATCCAACTATGCTCTGGAATGGTTGGTGTCGATGGTCAAGATTCGGAAACTACGTTACATTCCGGATGCCCCCAACGATGAATTTCGCGAATCGGTACGAAATAACAATTCCGATGGTGGGGTTGTCGAAATCATCCTCAAGGATGCTCATCTCGTCGAAGCCGCGTGGGCGACTGAGCATCGTGTGACATCACTCGACAACGCGGTTCGAGGCCACCTCTGTCGTTCGATCGCGTATTGTCCACAATTGCAGACGGTTCTTTGGGCAAACCCTGCAATCGAAGCCGAAAACGTCGTCGATTGGATTGATAACGGCTTGCCCGATGACGACGCGCGCAAGCTCAAAAACTATTTGTATCGACTCGACTAAAAATAATCACGCCACCGCGTCCAGCACGACGTTGCCGGCGACGTCGGTGAGTCGCTCGTCGCGGCCGTTGTGGCGGAACGTCAGTTTCTCGTGATCGAGGCCCAAGAGGTGCAAGATCGTTGCGTGGAAGTCGTTGACCGAAACTTTATCCTTGATGCCGTGCAAACCGAACTCGTCGGTCTCGCCAACGGTGTGGCCGGGCTTCGAGCCACCACCCGCGAACCACATCGTGTAGCCGAGCGGGTTGTGGTCGCGGCCGCGGCTGCCTTGGCTGTTCGGCGTGCGGCCAAACTCGCTGCACCACACTACCAATGTGTCGTTCAACATGCCGGTTCGCTTCAGGTCTTTCAGTAGTGCGGCAATCGGTTTGTCGGTGAGGCCGCACATCTTTTCGTGATTGCTATTGATGTCGTCGTGCGCATCCCACTGCATGTTGACGGGGCCGCCGCCGCTGTACACCGTCACGAAGCGTACGCCGCGTTCGACCAGCCGCCGTGCGAGCAACAACCGCGTGCCGAAGTCGGCGGTGCGTTTGTCGTCGAGGCCGTACATCGCCTTGGTTTCCTTGGTTTCCTTGGTCAAATCGACCGCTTCCGGCGCGTGCGTCTGCATCTTGTACGCGAGTTCGTACGTCGAAATCCGCGACTCGAAATCCGAATCGCCCTTCTCCAAATTCAACTCGTTGAGTTTCCGGACGAGGTCGAACGTGCGTTGGTTTTGCTCCGGCGTAACGCCCGGTTGCGGCTTCAGGTTCAGGATCGGCGACGTGCCTTTTCGTAACAGCGTGCCTTGATAAACCGCAGGCAGGTAGCCCGCGCCCCAACACGGCGCGCCACCTTCGAGGATGCCTTCGGGCTGCGTGAGCACGCAGTACGCGGGCAGGTTTTCGCTCGCGCTGCCGAGGCCGTAAGTCACGTACGACCCGAGCGACGGATGCCCCATCAGCGTGCGGCCGGAGTGCAGTTCGTACATCGCCGGGGCGTGAATCGTGTTCGTACACCAACAGGCTTTCAGGAAGCAAATGTCGTCGACGCTCTCCGCGAGGTGCGGCATCAGGTCCGACATCCACTGACCGCTTTTGCCGTGCTGTTGGAACTTCCGCGTACTCGCCAGGATCGTCTCGCCGCCTGCGGTGAACTGGCTCTTCGGGCGACCCGTGCCTTCGGGAAGTGGTTTGCCGTGCATCTTCGTCAGCATCGGCTTCGGGTCGAAGATGTCCATCTGCGACGGGCCGCCGACCATGAACAGGAAGATCACCCGCTTCGCCTTCGCGGCAAAGTGCGGCAACTTCGCGGCGAGCGGATTCTTCGACGTCGGCGAAGACGCCACCGCGTCCTGGTTCATCATCCAGTTGAGCGCGATCCCACCGAGGCCGCCGCCCGCCCGGTACAAGAACTCTCGCCGATTCGCCGCAAACGGAAAGTGTGGTGCGTTCATACCATTAGTTTAGCCGAAGGCGCGGGGAGGTTGCAAATGGGAAGCGGAGCCTTCAACGCGATTCCACCGATTCGCTCAGTTTCACGACGCGCACGCGCTGGCCCGTCGAGTTGTAAAACACGATGCGGTCGTCGGGTTCGGACCAGATCGCGCTGGTTTTCAACATCCGCGGGCCTTCGACGTGGAACACCGTTCCCCATTGCTGGCCGCCGCGCAGAATCGGCGTCTCGAAGAACGGCGTGCGTTCCACGTCCAGCGCGTCTTGCTCGCAAAGGGTCGTGCGCACGAAGCGTCGCAATTCGTCTTGCGTCGATAATGCAACGACCGGTTCCGCCATGTCACTCTCATCGGCAAAACGCGAAGCCGTCGCGCGCAAACCGACGCGCTGTCGCTCGGGAAACGCGGCAGAATGTGCGGATTTTACCGACGGTGCAGTTGGCGCAGCGCCTCGTACAGCACGATGCCGACCGACGTGGCGAGGTTCAAACTGCGAACGTGCGGGGTGAGCATCGGAATTTCGAGCAGCCGTGCGGCATACTTTTCGCGAATCGCGGGTGGTAAGCCTTTCGATTCCGCCCCGAACAGCAGGCAATCGCCATCTTGGAACGCCGCTCGGGTATAAACCATCGGCGCAGGGCACTCGATCGCCCACAACCCCGGCACGATGGCGGCTCCTTTCCCGAAACTGGCCTCGAAGTCCGCGAACGTGACGTGTGGAACCCAATCGACGTGCGGCCAGTAATCCAGACCCGCCCGCTTCACGCTCTTGTCGTCCAAGCGAAACCCGAGGCGACCGATGAGGTGCAACCGCACGCCATTCGCGGCACATAACCGAGCCACGTTCCCCGTATTCGGCGGAATCTCCGGCTCCCACAACGCCACGTGTAACACGACGGTTCTCCGGAAATTCTTCGCCTCCATCGAAGTTTTACGACTTTCTCACTTGCGTTCCTGCGCGGCGTTGCTATCGTCCGCGACTCGGCCGAGGTGCGCGTAGGAACGCGCGCGTCGTCCGTGGGGGTGCGAGTCATGCGGACACGGATGTTTTGTGCGGTGTGGGTATGCGTCGCGATGGCGGCGAGCGGTTCGGCGATGGTGCCGGGCGGCATCGCACCACCGCACGATGGCCAGGAGCCGACGCCGGTGGCACGCGATTTTCACCTCGCGAATGAGCCAGCGAAGTCGCTACCCGCAGTTCCCGCACAACGCGGCCCTCGACCGGCGGGTAACAAATCGGAACTCGGAGAATGGCTCGGTAACCGGTCGCCATTGATGCTGGGCCACGCGCTGCCGTGGGTTCGCTGGATTTAATCCCTAAGTTTCGCCGCGGTTGCCGACTATACTGGTCGAATATGCCAATATCGATCGCCTGCCCCAAATGCCGCGAACTGCTCGACGTTCCCGACGACTTCCTCGGTCGGGAGGTGCGTTGTGCATCGTGCCAACAAATTTTCACGGCCACTGCGAACGCAGCCCCCGGCGACGGTGTTCCCGTCGCACGGCCCGCTCGCAAGCCATCGCGTTCGCCCGAATACGGCGACGACGACCGACCGATTCGATCGCGCAAAAAAAGCGGAAACCGGCTGGTACTCTGGTTACTCCTCGGCGGCGCGGGGCTTTCGATGTGCGCCTGTTGTGGCGGCATGGCCGTGTTCGTCGGCAAAATGATGTCGCCGGATTTCGTGCCGTACACTTCGCCCGATGGTCGCTTCTCGACCGTCTTTCCGAGCGACACGTTCCAATCCGAACGCAACACCGGGCGAGCGGCCGAGTCCGCAGAGTCGGTCGAAAGCACGCGAACGCTTTTCCAAGAAACGTACTTCGTGTACTTCGTCGACTTGACCGATGCGGACCGCAAAAAGCCCGCAGAGAAAGTCGCGGAAGAGTTCGCGAATGGGCTGATCGCCATGTCGCAAAATGGCCGCGAACACAACGCACGCAACAAGATCGCCTTTCAGGGGCACGACGCGATCGACCTGTCGATCGCGCTGACCGACGGCCAATTCACGATCGCGCGCGTGATCGTCACGAAAGATCGCGCCTATGTCGTCGGCGTCACCGGCCCCGGCAACCCCGGCGGCGCACCGTGGGTGGAAGACTACTTGAAGAAATTCCAGATTCTGGAACCCGAAGCGAAGAAGTGATGACGGCATTCGGAGCGTGGTTCACGGCCTGTTGTGGGTTTCGTGCCACTGAGTTGGGTCGTTAGGCTATAGAGGGCGTGCCGATGGAGGCGTTCGAGCGGTGCCCCCGCTGCCGACGGAAGCGGGCGGGGTTCGCGGTGTACCGGTGCCCGGACTGCGGGGCGGGGTTCTGCGCCGGGTGCGACGAGGACGAAACGGACGACCAACCGGAGGCGTCGGTCAGGTGGCTGGCGGCCGCCGCGTTGGAGGCGTGGCTGAACTCGTGCCCAGTCTGCACCGGGGCGGTCGGCGACGGGGACCAGGTCGGGGTGATCGCAGTCCCGGCAGACGGCCGGCAAGACGCGGACAAGTAGGGACATCCCTTGTGGGTTCCCCGCATCGCGAACTCGACCATGCCGATCCCAGGCACCCACAAGAGTGCAAGCGTGGGGTACGAATTATCCAAGATCTTCGTCGATGATTATCATCCGTCAGAAGTCTCACGACTTCTGCTACCAGGAATTGATTTGACTTTCGCATCACTTCTGGCGAACATGCTTCGAGTTCCTCGATACGACATCGAGGAATCCTGCCGATCCACAATTTCCGGAGCCGCACCGTGATGCGTTTCAAAACCTTCGTCGGTATCATTCTCTCTTTGGCAACTGCGGGGCCGATTCTCGCGCAACCCGCCGATTGGGTGACGGTGACCGAAGACGATCGCGCGATCAAGATCGAGACGGACAAGATCGAAGCGGTCATTCCCAAACGGAATCCGAAGCACTGGATGACCGGTATCGAGAAAGGATCATTTCTCGACAAAACCACTGGCTTCCGCGAAATCGGCGACGGGCTGATGGTCATCGACTGGCTGATGGAAGCCGGCAGCGATGCGGGGTGGGCGGACAAGGTCATCACCACCGATGGCAACGGCGTCGGGCGATACAGTTGGTTCGAGAACGAGACCGACCCGGTCCGCCGCGAATACACCCGCATGTCCCACGGCAGCAGCCATCGCAAGCGTATGGTCGAAGGCCCGCAACTCTGCCATCGCATGAAGCCGGTGCAGCCCGAGGTCATTCGCGGCAAAGACTTCGTTGCGGTGAAGACCACGTACAAGTACGAGTTTGCCGCGCCGGGCCGTAAAGCCGGTTCGCAGTGGACGCAACTCGTCGTGTTCCCGAAGGGAGAACGCTTTTTCGTGTTGATGGACAAGATCGACAGCGTCAACGATTCGGACGAAATGTTCCTCCGCAACGACACGCCCGGCTGCGTTCGCCACGACAAAGGCGACACCTTCAGCGAGATGTACCTGAGTTACCTCAGCGGCCCGAAAGGGCTGCGCATTCCGTCGAGCGAGTTCTTCGCGCCGTTCCCACCGGACTTGAAGTTCGGCTACCGCCGCGACACGCACAAGACACCCGAGCACTTCATTCGCGCCTACCATTTGAAGGACAAAAAGACCGGCAAAGACGGCCCGTGGCTGGCTGGCCTGACGCTCGAACCGTCGGTCGTCTACGAAGCCTGGGCCAGCCAACGCCCAGGGGGGATCATCGTGATGATCGAGGAAGTTCACGGTAAACCGGTGAAGGCAGGCGAGTCGTTCAGTGCCGCGCACATCGTCGGCTACTTCGACACCATCGAGGACATGCACAAAGTCAACGACCGCTACAAAGGCCACACCGCACTCACCGCCGACAAAACCGGCTGGAAATTGGTGAAGTAACGGAAGAGCAAAAGACGGCGCAGGTTTCGGTGTCGCGACGTGAATGCGTTGCCGCTTCGAGTGGACGGCCATCGCAACCGGTGCGCGCCGAAGGCTATACAGAGCCGAGCCACGCCTCGTCAACCACGACCCGTTCCACGATCTCGGTGCGGACGCCCAGCTTGAGCGCCTTGAGCATGTCGGCTAAACGGTCGCCGTCGATCAGGTCGATGGGAGGTGCTCCTTCACGAGTGGCCTCGGCCACTGCGTCTCGGGTGAACCGCCCGGTCGTAATCAGCAACCCCTTGTCCGCCCGGCCGACCATCGCGCCCCGGAAGTCGCGGACTTGGCCCGAGGACACCGCTCCTTGATACCGCTTGCACTGGAACACCACATGGAAACTCAACACACCGGCCATCCTCGCGATGCCCTTACCGTCGATGCCCCCGTCGCCGGACCGACCAGTCACTTCGGCGTGAACGAACCCGCTCTCGCGGAGCAGCCGCATCGTCAGCCGCTCGAACGCAGCCGGATTGAGGACGGTGGTCAAAACGCGGTGCAAGGTTTGCCGCCATGCCGCGTCAGGGGATTCCGGGTCTAGTACCTCTGTTACCACGGCGTCGCCGTCGGTACTCGGCACTTCGGAGTCTTTGGCCCGGCTGAGCGCTTGGGTATGGCGATTGACTTCGGTCGGCTCGACTCGCTCGACCGCCTGCTTGTCGGCCTTAATCGCCCAGACGCCCCGGCCCGACCGCTCCAGCATCCCGAAGTTCTTGAGATACGTTCTCGCCCACGCCAGCCGGTACTCCAGTTCGGTCTCGTTGCTATTGTCAGGGTCGTGAAGAACGGAGGCGACCTCGTCGGGCACTTTCAGGATCGTGATGACCCGCTCCGCGATCTCGTCGATCGTGCCCGACCCGCCAAGTTCGCGGAGGGCTTGCAACAGCGGGTTGTACATGTCCTCCTTGCGAGGCACGGTATCCATCATTTGCACGCGCCCATCCGAGCGCCCTACCTACATGAGATAAGCAATTTAGTCTAAATCCACAGATGAGTTTATACTGGACTTACGAACATTCGGCCAATTCGCATCTCTGGTGGAGCAGGAAACTCCTGGATTCCCGGCCCCGATTAGCCGCGCCGCGTAGTCTTCGGAGCGAAGCGAGTGGGCACGATGTATCGGACCACAACGCGATTTTCGCGTGAGTTCACGCCCCGCGCTTCGCTGCGCAAAGCCTTCGCGGAATTACGAGCGCGTTGGCATCGCAGTATCGGGTACAGTTTACGAACTGTCGGTCGGCGTCGAGCGGGTCGAAGTCGACTGGCAAAGGAGATTCCAAGTGCCGAACGAAACGCAACTGACGCGCGGCGCAGGTGGGCGCATCCTGACGAACGTCAACGTGTGGTCGGCGGACGGCAATTGGATCGCGTACGACACGCGCTCGGATGCTGCCGGTGAGGTGTTCGATGGTACGCGGATCGAAGCGGTTCACACGAAGACGCATGAAGTGCGCGAGTTGTACGAATCGAAGAACGGAGCCAAATGCGGCGTCGTGACTTGGCACCCGATCGAACCGAAAGTCGCGTTCATCCTCGGGCCGGAACACCCCACGGTCGAGTGGTCGTACGGCCCATCGCGACGGCGGGGTGTCATCGTCGATAGCCGCAAAACCGGCGTCGCCATCGCGCTCGATGCGCGCGACCTCGTGCCGCCGTTCACGCCCGGTGCGCTTCGCGGCGGCTCGCACGTACACGTGTTCAGCCCCGATGGCGAATGGCTGAGTTTCACTTACGAAGATCAATACCTGTTACGCCACGAAACCGAGACGGCAACGCACGATGCGAACCTTCGCAACGTGGGAATCAGCGTGCCGGCGGGGTTGGTCAAAGTGTCGGGGAAGCACCCGCGCAACCGCGATGGCACGTACTTCTCCGTGCTGGCGACGCGCACGACAGCGAACCCGGTGCCTGGCAGCGATGAGATTCAGAAGGCTTTCGAGGAAGCCGCAATTGGCACGAACGGCTATCTGCGCCGCGATGGCACGCGGCAAAAACGGGCACTCGCGTTCCAGGGCCACGTGCGGACGGCGACGGGAAGTATTATCGCGGAGGTGTTCGTCGCCGACATCCCGGACGACGTCCGCACGGTCGGCGACGGCCCACTGCAAGGAACCGAAACGCGACGGCCATTTCCGCCGAAAGGCACAACGCAACGACGACTGACGCACACCGCGAACCGCAAGTTCCCCGGCATCCGTGGCCCGCGGCACTGGTTGCGCTCCTCGCCGGACGGCGCGCGGATTGCCTCCCTCATGCACGATGACATCGGTATGGCACAACTGGCGACGATCTCGCCGAACGGCGGCGATGTGACGTTCGTGACGCAGTGCAAAACCGGCGTCGCGTCGGCATTCACGTGGGACGTGTCCGGCGAGCGAATCGCCTTCATAGCCGACGGCTGCGTTTGCGTAGTCGATGTCGCCACGGGGAAAGCGACGACACTCACCGAGCCATCGAAACCCGAGGAAGCCCCCCGCCCCGAAGCGTGCGTATTCTCGCCGAACGGCAAGCAAATCGCCTTCGTGCGCAGACACAATTCCGCGAATCAAATTTGCATCATCGACGTTTAGTTTGGTAAAAGCAGACAGGATTAACAGGATAGATAATTAGAATTTTGAATCCTGTTTCATCATGTACATCGTACATCATGTCTGAAATGGAAAATCACTTCGGTATTTCGGCTTCGAGCGTCGTGCCTTGCCAGAGCATTCGCATTTTCAGTTTGCGTTCGGCCATCGGCGTGCGCTGTAGTGGACGATAGACGATCAGCGACTTGTTTTGCAGCCATTTCAGTTTGTTCGCGTCGATCGGGAACGTCGCCACGACTGCGTACAGTTCCGGATGTTTGGCCAAAGTTTCGCGTAGCAAACGCGCCATCGGCAGCGAGTATTTGATCGGTGGATCTTCGATGACGATGGTATCGGGGTCGGCCTCGCGCAACAATTTCAACACGCCCGCTTCGCCCTCGGCCCACTCGACGTACTCGGCATTCGGGTCGCTGCGCACGGCGTAAAGTAGCTTGTCGCCGCGCAGAACCCACATCCGCCGCGAAGCATCCGCACGGCGCATTTCGCAAATGAACGTGCCGTCCATCAGGCCATCGAACAGGCAGACTTTCGTACCTTGCGAATCGTTCAGAACGAACTGCGCCGCCTTCGCGTAACCGCGAACCCACGGCACCGGTTGGCGCAGCGTTCCGCACGCGGATGCCGTAATTAGCACGAACACCGATAGCATCGCGAGCGCACGGCGGTAGCCGTAGCGTGCGGGGAACAGGCTCGCCTCGGCGGCGAACGCGCACCATGCGGGGATCCAATAGATGGCGTGGCGCGTCTCTTGTTCGGCCATCGGCGTGAAGGTGATGTACACCGCCGCGAGCATCGCCCAGTACGGCTTCGCCGCATCCCACGAACTGCGTTTGTAACTGGCAACGAGGCCCACGCAAGCGAATAGAAATGCCGTCGTGCCGATCTGGAACCAGACCTGACTGAGGTAGAAAACGAGTTGGCCCCACCCGCCGTGAACGGTACTCGGGTTCGTGCCCGACGATACGGCTTGTGCCTGCGTTGCTCCGACGATCGTCATCGCGAGGTAGTAGTACGGCGCGAGTGCGAGCGCCGCGATCGCGCCGGTTACGAGCACCTCGCGACGGAACATTAACCGCAATTCTCCCCTGAAAAGCAAGCGTATTCCGAAGTACGGGATCAACATCACGGCGTCGTAACGGTGGTAGCCCATCGCCACGGTCCAGATACCGAGCCAGATAAGATCGATGCGTTTGCGACTGGCGAGGTAGCGTTCGAGGTGGAATGCCACGCCCATAAAACAGGCGAGTGTCGGTACTTCGAGCATGACGGCACGGGTATGTGCGAAGACATCCCGCGACACCGCAATCAGCACGCAAGCGATCGATGCGGTCGCCAACCCATGCGTGCGTCGGATGAGATAAAACGCATAAGACACGGCGAGTAAACCGTACGCGAGGTTGACCCCGCGTGCGGTCTCGAACGTCGCCCCGCAGACCAACATCACACTACCACACACGGCGTAAAAGCCCGGTGGCCAGACGAACAACCCGAGCGATGGGTATTGCGCGTAGTAGCGTTCTGCGTACTGTTTTGGGTGCCAATAGCCGCCGTCGCGCAGGGCATCGTGAACGAAAACGCTCGTCGCGACGTGCCTCGTTTCGTCGCCGTTGAAGAACGGTTCGGATGGCTGATTCCACGCGATTTGCACCACGGCGATGGCAGTCAGCAACATCGCCAAAATACGAATGTGCAACGGCACCCGGCTCACGACGACACACTCGCAAGTGTCGCCTCAGTGGCGAAGTTCGGGCGTCGCGTCGGTAGTTTGCGATCCGCCAGCCAGTCCGCGTATTGGCCCATCGGGAGCACGTCGAAGCGTGCGGAGAGCATCGCGAAAAACTCGCGAACGAGGTCGAGCTTCCACGCGGCGGGTCGGTCCATTGCCGGGAAGAAGCTCAGATCGCCGTCGTCGTCACCGCCCAGAAAGTCCAGCGGGTGAAGCAATATCGAAGGCTCGGTGCCGGATTGTTCGCACATCCAAAGGGCCGTGCGGAAGTAGCGCCGTGCGGCGAATCGCGAGAACCGCGCGAGGTACAGCAAGTAGCTGAGGTGGATCGGCACCTTGGTCAGTGGCATCGTCGTCACGGGGATTTCGAGCAGCGTGCCGGCGTCGGTCGCCCAGCGATATGGCTTCAGTGGTCGCGTGCCATCGGCGATCGTGCCGAACAGTTTCGAGCGGCGTTTCTTTTCCTCGGGCGTCAGTCTCGCCGTCATGAAATAGTATGTGCGGGCCAGCGGCCCGAGGTACGTCGGGAACGTTGACGCATCGAATTGGTAACCGCGTTCGATCAGCACTTCGAGGACGTTCGTCGACACGCTATAGCCGGGGCCGCGGAAGCCGGTCGGGCAAACGCCGGTCGCGTCTTCGATGGCGACTTCGGCCCGCGCGAGTTCCTCGGCGATCTGTTCGCGGCTGTAAAGGTGCAGCCACGGCTCGTGGTGAAACGAGTGGTTGCCGATCTCGTGGCTCGCATCGGCGATGCTCCGCAGCACCTCGCGATGATGTGGGAGTGCGGCATCTTGGCCGACGATGAACCAGGTAATCGTGAAGTCGAATTCGCGGAGCAGCTTCAGCGTGCGCGGCACGACGATGTGCAGGTACGACGGGAATGCGTCCCAACCGGGGTCACCGTGCGTCTTCATGTACGACCACTTGTTGTCGAGGTCGAGCGACAAAGACGCCTTCGATTTCAGCGAATTTCGACGATTCACGCATGGACCTCCGACAGCAATTGCGCGACTGCACGGTCGGCGAGCTGCAAAGTTTCGTTGACGTTGAGCGTGCCGTTGACGATGTGCGCCGAATTCGCGACGTACAAACCGGGGATGCTCGTAGCCATCGGCGGCAGGTTCGCCGAGTAGTCGATCGTCGGGATCGCGAACACGTGGCGGACCCGCGACACGCGGAACGCGAGGACGTCGTCGGGTGCAAAGTGCGGATACATTTTCGCGAGCGCGCTGACGAACGATTCGCGAATCGCTTCGTCGCTCGCCTCGAACAGCGGGTCGTCGGGTGCGACGTATTTTGGCAAGTAAATGAGCGTCTTCCCATCGAACTCGGCGGGGTCGACGAGCGTCGTCATTTCGATGACGGCGGTGAACGGCACCCAGCTTTCAGTGATGTTCGTGACGTAGTAATTCGCGAGCGGCTTCTTCAGCACCAGCGATGCGCAGACGATGCCTTGATAGCGAAGGTTCCGCCATCTAACTGCTTCTGGCGTAGGCAAATCGGGGCACAACAGCGGCACCACGGGCGCGGCCGCCGTCACCACGACGCGATCGTATGTGGTGTGCGTGCCGTCGGCGGTTTCGACGCGCAAACCCTCCGCAGTTTTCGCGATGCTCCGCACGGCGGTACCCGCAGAAATTTCGACGCCGACAGCACGAAGTGCGTCCGCAAAATGGTCGATGATCTTGGCGTATCCGCCGCGTGCGTAGCCGAACATTTCCTTCTTCAAGCCGGTGCGGCGTGCGGCATACATGCGCGCGATGATCGCCCAGATGAACGCCGCCGAGGCATACCGATAGTTATCGCCGAGCTTCGCGCGCAGCAGTGGCAGCCAGATTTTTTCGGTCGTTCGCGTGCCAGACCACGACCGCAACCAATCGACGACGGGGATCGTTTCGAGGCGCTTCCAGTTGCGGATTTTCGATGCGTAGAAGATGGTGGAGCCGAGGCGAATTTTGTCGATCAGCCGCAATGGCGGGAACTTCAGGAATTCGACCGCGTTGGACATCGAGACGAGTTTGCCATCAGTATAGAAGCCGGTTTTCGTCTCGACCCAGCGGAGTGCATCGGCGATGCCGAGTTGGTCGAGTAGCGCCCGCACGCGCAGATCGGACATCAGAATCACGTGATAGTGACGGTCCCATGTCACTTCGCCGACAGTCCAGGAATCGGCAAGTCCCCCGAGATTCGGCGCGCGTTCGATGAGCGTGACATCGTTATTGGCCGCACGCAGTTGCCTCGCGATTTCCATGCCGAGGAACCCGCCACCAACCACGGCCCAACGTTGAGGAGGACTGGCGCGTTCAGCGAGATTCATTACAGGAGGCGTTTCGAGAGTGGCATTCATAACGCGAAAGATAGTGCGCCGTTCGCCTGAAGCAAACGCTACAGCACCTCGGTCACGTCGGTTCCGCTGATGCAGTACTCGCGGTTGCACGCGGGACATTGGGAGTTCGCAACGGCATCGGTGAAGCGGTAAACGAGTTGGCCGCAGCGGCAGACGACACCGACGGAGCGGGCGGGGTTGCCGATGGCGAGGTGGAAATCGGGCACGCACTTCGTGACCACGGAACCCATACCAATCATCGCGAACCGCCCGATACTGAGATCGTTACCGATGATGCACCCTGCGCCGATCGTCGCGCCTTCTTTCACGAGTGTCGGTAGCGTATGTTCGTCGGGTTCGGAGGGGCGAAGGTGCTTCAAGTCCGGCGTCGTCGCCCTCGGGAAACGATCGTTGGTGAAAATCGTACCCGCGCTAATCATGACGCCATCTTCGATGGTCACCGCATTGCAGATGTACACGAAGCTGTTGATTTTGACGCGGTGGCCGATGCGTACGCCGTAGGCGATGTGCGTCTTCTCGCCGACGATACATTCGTCGCCGAGCGTCGTGTCGTGGCGGATGTGGACGCTATCCCAAACGGCAGAACCCGTGCCGATGACGACGCCGGGTTCGAGGATCGCGGTCGGGTGAATGCGAACGCCGGTCATACGAACGCTTCCTCGGGCAGACGGGTCCAGTCGGCGCGGTTCAGCGAGCGATAGGCAGCATCGATTGCGGCGACGTTTGCGACTGCGTCACAAGCGGAAATGACGAGTTTTTCGCCGTCGCGCAAGTGCCGGGCGAAGTTGCCGATGTTGCCGCGGAACGCCTGCACTTTGTCGTAACCGTTGCCGAAAATTACCCACTCGCTGGAACTCGATAGCTTGTACTTCGACACCTTCCAACCGATGCGGATCGTGCCGTTGAGGCCGTGAACTTCGATGTAGCTTTCGCGTTCCTTGTTGATACTCCACGATAGGTCGATCGTGCCCATGACCCCAGCGGCGGAGCGTACGAAAAGCTGGGCGGTGTCTTCGACGGGGAGCGGTTGGAGGCGTCGCCCTTCGACCGCATGAACGTCGACGAGCGGCCCGAGGAAGTAGCGCGTCAGGTCGAGCGAGTGCGCCCCGTTGTCGATGAGTACGCCACCGCCGCTGATTTCCGGTTTGCCGTTCCAGCGGTTCGACATATCGACGCGCGAAGTAAACGCATTTTCGAATAGCACGACTTCGCCAATGAGGCCGTCTTCGATGAACGACCGGGCGCGGCTGACATCGGAGACGTAGCGAAACTTCGATGCCATGGTGATCGTGCGGCCCGCGCGACGTGCGGCAGACAACATACGGTTCGCACTGTCGACGCCGATGGTAAACGGCTTCTCGCAAAGCACGTTTTTGCCGTGTTCGAGCAAGTCCGTGCAGATCGCTTCGTGAGTCAGAGGCGGCGTTGCGACGATCACCGCATCGATATCGTCGGCTTCGGCAATCGCATCGGCGCTGTCGTACGCACGGCACCCGACGATGGCCGCGGTCTTCTCGGCGGCGTCCAATCGCACGTCGGCGACCGCGACGAGTTCGGCATCCGTGTGGTCGAGAAACGCATGGGCGTAACTCGCGGCGATGCCACCAGCACCGACGATCGCAAATCGAATCTTCGTAGTCATGGGCATGACTCCAGAGTGTCTATTTCAAAGTGGCCGGTATTAAATCTTCGCCTTCTCGGCGCACTCGCGGACCGATGCCGCGATGTACTCGAGGTGATCTTCGGTGTACTTTTCGGACCACGGCAACACGAGCACGCGCTCGAGCGCGGCCAGCGTTCCGGGGAAGCGGGCATCGGAGTAATCGACGGCTTCGGGGCGAGCGAGCGTGAACGGCCAACGGCTGTTGCCGAACGTCTTCTGATTCTGAAACACCGCACATTTGTACGCGGGCTTCTGAATGTAACGCGGCGCACTCGCGATGCCGCGCTCCTTCAGCAGTGCGGCGAGGCCCGGCGCGCCCCCACGAATGACATTCCCATCGACGCCGAGGCAGTATTTCCAGTAGGTGTGGACGGCACGCGGGTCGATCGTCGGCGTCTCGATACCCGTCAAACCTTGCAGGCGTTCGGTCAGCCAATTGGCGGCGTTTACGCGGTTTTCGACGACGCCATCGAGCTTCTTCATCTGCGCGACGGCCACGGCACCCTGGAGTTCGCACATCCTGCCGTTGAGCGCGAGAAAGTAGTGATCGGGGTTCGCGTCGCCGTAACCCCACGCCTTGTTCAGGAACAAAAACACGCGGCGTGACAGTGCGGTGTCATTCGAGACGACGAGGCCGCCTTCACCCGTGGTAATGTGCTTGCCTTGCTGCAAACTGAAGCAGCCGAGCGCGCCGAACGTGCCAACGTACTGGCCGTCGAACTTCGCAAGGAACGACTGCGAGCAATCTTCGATGACGGGGATGCCACGGCGGTTCGCGACGGCCATGATGCCGGGCATATCGCACGGGTTGCCGAAGAGGTGCGTCGCGATAATCGCCTTCGTTTTCGGGCTGATTGCGGCTTCAATCGACTCCGGCGTCACGTTGCAAGTCTTCGGGTCGACATCGGCGAAAACCGGGATCGCGCCTTGATACAGGATCGGGGCGAGTGCCCCCATATCGGTGATCGACGTGGTGATGATCTCGTCGCCCGCATCGGGGTCGACGGCCGCAATCGCGGCGTGAATCGCCATCGTGCCGGAACTCGCCGCGTAGCCGAATGCGGCCCCGAGCTTCGCGGCAAACTCGGTTTCGAGCGTGCGAACGAATTGCCCTTTGGTGCTCGTCAGCGTGCCGGTGGCAATCGCCTCGGTGACGGCCTGAATCTCTTCCGCCCCGAGGGTTCGCCCCGTCGCATCCTGATCGGATGGCAGTGGCAATGGCGGGCGCGTTCGTAAGCTCATCGGTGGGCAACCTTCGACGTTAAATGGGCATGAAACTATCCGCTGTGTTGTGTATCGGGATGACTTTCCCTCGCTTGCGCGTTTGCGCGTCGGGCTAACAAAACCTTATTTCGGCGCGGTCGCGGCGTTCACTGGCCGGCCGAGCGCAACGTGGCACGTCGTCGTTGTGGCGGTGTCGAATAACAGGCTGAGCGTGCGGTTTCGCTCTTCGGCGTTGTGGCGTGCGTCGTGCGACGTCAGTCGCGTGAAGGTAAAGCGGGCCATCATTCGCAGGTGGCCGAAGATCGTGCGTACGGTTTTCATTTTGGATCGCCCGAGCATGCGGACTTCCAGCGTCGTCGGGTGTTCCACTACCCGGCCGCCACGCTGATCGAGATGGCCGAGTAACTCGACCACCCCCAGAAAGTTTCCCGAACGCAGCGCGATATCCTTCACGGCCGACCGCCGGTAAACGCGGAAACAACTCGTGTACGTTTGCAGCTGATTGTGCATCACGTAGCGATACATTCGCGATGCGGACTTCGACAGGAACAGCCGCCAGCGCGGCACATTCCTCACGTGGCCATCGGGGTGATACGGCGACGCGGTCACCATGTCGACGTTACCCACCAGCTTCGGAATCATGTTCAACAGTTCGAGCGGATCGTACGAACAATCGGCGTCGATCGAGCAAACGATTTCGGAATCGGCGGCGCGGATGCCCGTCATAATCGCGGCGGCCACGCCGCGGTTGACTTCGTGCGATAGGATCTTCACATCGGGCGATTGACCGAACGACGCGACGAGCTTTTCGCGCGTCTGATCTTTGCTCCCGTCGTCCACCAGCAGGAACCGCAAGTCGTACCGTTCGGCAAACGCATCGCGGACGTTTTTGAGTACGTTCGCCATGTACGGCACGAGTTTTTCTTCGTTGTAAACCGGCACGACGATCGACACCGGCGGTCGCACTCCCGCATTCGAATACGATTCGGTTTTGCGGAACGAGGGCGGCGGCGTTTCGACGTCGGACAGCGGCCGAAACACGGGGGGCGTCGCGACGCCGAGATACTCCGCAGCCGACGAAAAATGATACTTTTCCAAATACTCGCCGAGGCGTTCTTCCATCAAGTCGATGTTGCGGTACTGGCGAATCTTCGTCATCCAGCCGGCCGTGCTGATTCGCGGTTGCTCGCGGTCGAGTTCCCACGTGTGGAAGTACATCACCAGCGGCGCGGTCGCTTTTTCGTCCCATCGCTGAATCGCACGACGCATGAAGCCATCGGGTAACTGGCGGATCCAGTTACCGCCGCCGATCGGCAGATCGAACCCGGCACACCGCATACTCGAGATCGGCAAAACCGTGATCGTGCCTTTCGCGGTCGGCTGAATGTGCGAAAACCGACGCCACGATTCGCCCGCGAACCGGCGAAACATCGGCCCGACGCTGGAATCGTAGGCGTAACCTTCTGCCGATAGCACATCTAAGGCCCACATATCTTGCGGGCGGAACCAACCGTCGGCGGTGCGGAACCCGACGACTTTCTTCTCGCTGGCGCGTTCGATCGCCGACTTGGCCCGACTCAAGTCGTCGCGGAATTCTTCGGGCGACAAGTCGCGAATGTTGCGGTGGAAGTACCCGCGGCTGGCGACCTCGTGGCCGCGATCCGCGATGCGCTTCACTAACTCCGGGTAATGATCCGCCACCCAACCGAGCACGAAGAATGTCGCCTTGGTATTATGGCGATCCAATAACTCGAGCGTCTTGGCCGTGTGGTGTTCGAGCCGCGACTCGAAGCGATACCATTGGCCCTTCTGGACGTACTTATTGAACGCGCCGACCTGGAAGTAATCTTCGAGGTTGACGGTCAATATGTGCCGGCGCGTACTGTTTCGATCGGGCAACATGGGGCGGGGCGTCCGACACGAGTTCCGGCAGGGTGGGGCGAGCGAGTCGTACGTTCCGGTTGCGCCGTGGCGACGGTCTACTCACTAAGTAAGCTAGATCACGAATCTGTCAGTTGCAACTTCTAGGCCGGATCGACTTGAAGAAGCGGTTGTGCGAAAAAACCGATGAACTTGCAGGATTTAGGACGCGATCTGAAACGAAAAACGAGTATGATGTGAGCCGAATACACTCGAATTCGCTGCTGAGAGCGACGATTGGATGCCTTGAAGCGGGACGAGAAATCGTACGGAGCGTTAAGGTGCGGAAACTATTGTTCTGCAACAATCGTCAATGCTACGCCATGAATGTAACGCGACGGATACTCGCGTTATCACATGGTAACTTCGTGTAATCCCATGCGAGGTTTCGAACTGGCTATACCGCGCACGAGATTGTCAATCCGAACGGGTTTGTTAGCCCGACGCGCCAGCGAGGGGAACCCGCGAGAAGGCACGACATCGCAGACACGATAACAATCCCTCGCTGGCGCGTCGGGCTAACGAGAATGCCTGTTTGACGATCGCTAGATCAGAAGCTGCGTGCCAGGGTGGCGAAGTAGTTGAGGTCGTTGCGTTTGAAGCCGGGGCCGGGGTCGCTGTCGTAGCGGCTTTGCATCCCGAGGCGAATCGCGGTGCCCGTCGTGGGGTCGACGATGATCTCGTAGGCGGCACGTGCCCGAACGCGGAACTGTGCGAAATTGTCGATGCGCGGGTAATAATCGAGCGTCGAGACGACCGATTGGCGATCCGAAAACTTGTGTTTGAGATCGTACCCGAAGACCATTTCCGGCACCCAGCGGTCGGCAGGACCGCCGATTTCGCGGACTGCACCCGCACCCGCCCGCAGTTTGAACAACGTAATCTCGTCGTTCATCACGATGTAACCGGCACCCGCGTACAGGCCGATGCGGAACTTGTACGAACGCAGTTCGTCGTATTCGATGTTCGTCGCACCGAACAGCGTCCACGGGCTGCCCGCGAACAGGATTTCATCGCGGGCGTTCAGGATCGCCACATTTTGAATCGTTTTCCCCTGTTGGTTGCCGAGCGTGTACAAGAAATCGGTGTGAAACTGGTTCCGTTCGACGTTGCGGTCGGCATTCAGCCCGAGGCGAAGGTTGAACAGATCGGTGTTGCCGCTCGCGCCGTTCAATCCGGCTTCGACGCTACCCTTCCAGATCTTCTTGGCGGGCTTCACGTCTTCGGGGAACAGATCGCCGCCGAGAACGGGCACCGGCGCGGCCGGAGCCGTGAAAATCGCATCGCTTTTGAACGCCTGATCCGGTGCCGCACCGAACACACCCGCACCCCCCGCCGGCGGCGGAAGCTCGGCCTGAACGGGTAGACCGAACCAAAACAGACCAGCCAAAAGAATGAGGCGAGGGCGGCGCATCATCGAAATTCCCCGAAAAGAGTCGATGAGCAGAAAATTGCTCAAGTTTGAGATGCGTATTGCCGGGACGCCTTCAAAATGCAAGCGCAAGCCACGGGCGATCGCGGTTCCGTCAGACTGGCTATATTTTGTCCAATATCTGTAAAAATTGCAATTCGCTATGCCCAACAACGACTTGCGACGATTGAACCGGATCGCATCGACAGGCGAATGAGAAATATTTCGCGAACGGAGGTCGTCTACCGAAGCGACTCTCTAACTGGTTTGACGACCGAAACTTGAGCGAAAATTGTCGGTTCTAAAGAAAAATCCGGTTTACCGCTTGACTAAGTATACTGGACAAGAATATCCTTTCTGTAGAGATGTCACGGATTGGCAAGGCCCCCTTTCTAATTTTTGACGCAAATCTCGCGGGTGAAAACCCGTGGCAGTTTGGCACGATGTTTGCAACGGTTGTTATTGCCGAAACGAACGAACGTGGGATTGCCGGTCGAACCCCCGCCTAAACTTCGATAATTCCGAAAAACTGCGTGCTACTGATATTGCGCCCGGTAACCGGCTGCGATAAACTTCGCCCCAGTAAGGTTTGCCCTCGGAACCAGACATACAAGCGTACACAATCCCGATATTCGGTCGTTCCGAATCGGTGAGCGTTACGCGAGAGTTTCATCCGACAGATGCACTACAAGGAGGTTCCGTCATGCTCGTTCTCACCCGTAAAGTTGGCGAAAAACTCGTCATCGGTAACACGATTCGTATCAGTGTCGTGTCGATCGGCCCCGGTCGCGTCAAGCTCGGGATTGAAGCCCCTTCCGATGTCACCATCGACCGCGAAGAAATCCACGAACGCAAGCAGTTCGAGGAAACTGGCGTCACCGCCACAACGACACCCGCATTGCACAATCGCATCGCCGATCAACTGCCGCAAACGGTGATCGACATGCCAATGAGCAAGTCTAACTTCCGCACGAAGCCACGCTAACCGGCGATTGTCGGAAGTCGAACGACGAAAAACCCCGCACAAGCCAGCAACATATTGCCGGCCCAAGCGGGGTTTCCGTTTTTGACGCGACGCCTACTTGCGCTTCACGATCTTTACCTTGGTGCAGGTAGCATCTTCCGGAAGCCCGTCCAGTTTCTCGCCGACCGTCCACTTCTTATCCGTGGCGATGGCGAGAATTGCGAAGTACTCGCCTTTGCCGATGTCTCCTTCTCCGAATTGCGCGTCCGCCGAGAAAGTCTCCCCTTTCCGCGAGACGACTTGTTGCACCCACCAATCGTTACCGGTAAGCGAATTGACGAGGACGTACAGGTTCCGCTTTTCGCTCTCGGGCACCTTCCCCTGAATCGTCTCGTTCAGACCCACCGCGGCAATCCCGTCGTCGCTCTTGGGAGCGACCAACACCTTTTTCGACGGCACCTTTTGATCGACGGACCCGACCTCGACATCGGCAGCCCGAACCGACACAGACGTCAGCAAAATGACCGCAACGACTATCGTATTTCTCACGATCGAAACCTCCTCGGTGATGGGCAAACGCGACTTGCCGAACGGTACCACGCCGCGCGGAGAAGCATTGCCCAGTTGCTTTGAATATTCGATACCAAGCGTATCGTACGATGCTCGATTCGTCTACGGTACGAATTGCGCGACCAACGCGATTACCAATGGATTCAACGCGAAACACAACGCATAGGCGAGCGGGGTGGCGTAAGCCCCCTGATCCTTCCCGAGTCGCAAACAACCTCAATTTCAATGAGACAATCTCCATGTATACTTCTCGCGGTCGGAAATGACACGTTCAACGAAGGCGAGAATCACTTATTCTAGCGCTTGGAATAAACGTTGTGCCGTATTGCGTCGCGTCTCGAAGACTCGCCACGACTGGTTTTCGAGGGTATCTGCCCCGCGTCCCATGGTTTCACCATGGGCTGGAAGAGCGACCCTTTCAGGGTCGGGGTTCTGTTTTCGGTCCTGAAAGGATCGCTCACGTAGCCCATG
>JAYWCL010000112.1:0-9798 GCA_043780595.1 Limnoglobus sp. | reverse complement strand
CGCTGCACGATCCCCTTCGCCGCCGAACGCGACCGACTGAGTTCCTGCAAAATCACCAACTGCTTTTCGGTCACCGTGACCTTCGCGGCTGTCCCTGGCATGGCTCGCCTCCTTGGCCTCCGTATCGAAGCCTGGGAAGATACACAAACCCCGGAATTCATGAAACCCCGATTGGGGGGTTGTGGCACTAGGGAAGGAGCGGTTGTTTTTTTTGTTTGCTTGTATTCAAGTGATGTGTCGGGAAAAAACCGCTTTCCCTTGCCGCGCGCATCTCGCGGCGCTAATAGTACTTTGGGCAACCCGAACAAGTGCACTCGCAAGGAGACAGTCGATGGCCATCATCCGCGATGTGGAAGGGAAAGTTTACAACATCCCCGACGGGGAGCTGGCGCGGTATGCCGTCCCGGTGGCCTCGAGCGGGACCGTGGCGGTGTCCTCGGGGACGAACGGGGGCGGCCACCCGGCCATGCTCTGTCTGGAGCCGACCGTGGGCAACGGAGGGCACGATGGGTGGAGCTACGCGGAGGCCGCGGCTCTGCCTGTTTCGTAGAGGCGATCCAAGCCGGTGTGGCCTCGCGTTAAATGCTTTAACGCGAGGCCGCATAGTACGCCCTCTCATGTCTAAATCACAGCTCATGGCTTGCGACCGGAGATGAACTGAGGCGACGCAATATGATTAACGATCTGCATCAATCCGTGCCTAAGCTTGTTGCCGGGGTCGATTTGACTGTGCTCGATGACGGAATCGTCTCGGCGGGGCTGGTGTCTGTTTTTTTGGTGGGAATCGAACTCTATCAAGTAACACCGTTGATTGACGGCGTAAAAACAATCGCAGAGATTAATCTTCTACTGGACAGCAAACTTACTCAGTCACAAATAACTGATGCCCTCCGCAAGTTGACAGAGTTAGGGTTGATCGCATGGGAATCGACAGACCCACGCCTTGTAAGTCCAGGCTGGCCTAGCGCAAGCTTATCTTCCCTATTATCCCCACTATGCGTTGCAGATTTTGTACGTAGCTATGCGATTGGCCGCACTCTTCATGTCGCTGGCACTCCAAGTAAGTTTCAAAGCTTGTTCGACATGAATATGTTCGATCGCGCTTGCGAGGGCGGTCTTTCTCTTCGTGCCACGTATGCGGCGAGCGATCGCGCGAGCATGTCACCGTCGCAAGAGATCGACGCTCGCTGTGTGGGTAAGCACTACGAACAAGGGGCAACTGTTTGTGTCACTGGTGTTGATCGATTCCACTCGCACCTGGCAGCCCTCGTCGCAAGTTGCAAGCGTGAACTTGGCTACACTGGTCATATCGACTGCCGGTCATACCTTTCAGGGGATCGTGCTGGCTATACTCCTCACTTCGATGCCAGGACGGTGATAACGCTTCAAATTGAGGGCGAAAAAACGTGGCATGTGAGCGACACAGCCGCCGTAAGGTATCCTTACGACAATGCGGGGTGCTTTGGAGATGGCATCTATCGATACTATAGATCGCGCACCGCTATCGATGAGTGGGAATCCTTTGTACAACCCACGCTTTCTGATGCAACGTCTCGATTTACACTTCGACAAGGCGACCTGCTTGTGGTCCCTGCTGGCGCGTGGCATGCCGCTGAAGCGAGCGGACACTCTCTGTCTTTGACATTAACCCTGAACTATGTAGATGGTGGGAGCACGCAAGATATTGTGCTGTCTATACTTCGTCGCCTTCTTATGGCCGAGAGTGATTGGCGCAGCCCGCCACCCATGACGGTCCCCTCATCACATAATGTAGTATCGTATAATGAAGAAATCGACCAATTTTTTATCGCTAAACTCCAACAAGTTAGTAATATTATAAATACTCTTACCGGCGACCGATCACAAGTATCGAAACAGTGGCAGGCATGTGTCGATCGCCATGGCAAGTAGAGGCGTGTATATCTAGCAAATTGCTGTATATTGACTTGCGCACTAGATGGAGCCAATGGCTCAATGCATACATTCACCAACTCGATCATTGATCGACTGGATTACGTAGAATTTTATTTGAACCTAAGTCGTAAAGACTGCGACATAGTACCATATATGTCACGCTCGCTCACTGGCTACCTAGTAAATACACCGGAGCTTGTCGAGTCGGTTTTTGACAGGCGAGCAGACTTCGTTGGAACCACACACCCATATCGATCCATAATCAGCCAACTGTGTGATCCCGGTAAGTTGCTATTGAGAGCCGCGCCTGCATCGACTGGCCGTGAGGCACAATTCAACCGTGTGCTTGCAGCGTCGTCCGCCGCTGTCACGGGCTTCATTTCACCCCTCCGTGACACACCCTCCCCTACAACATCACTCAATATTGGACACGAGTCGAAAATACTTTGCTTACAATTGATTTCACAACTACTATTCGACCACACAATAGATTCTATGACAGGCGATTTTGTTCTAGCGACTAATTTCATCGAAGAGTATTATATAAACTATGGTGCCCAGCCTGTCGATTCGTTACCTTTGTCGCTCCAGCAAGACATAATGTCTGCACGGGCGATAACCGCACGGGTCGCTGTCGATATCCAATCCACCACGGCCCCTGACATTGAAGTCACCGCTTCTTCCTCGCATGGCATCATAGAAACACTGTTGAATGGTTACGTGGCTTTGGCAGCAGGTTTCGCATGGACGCTATACATGCTAGCACTGTCTCCTATGGACCAACACAAAGTGCGTGTCGAATTCCAGGCCGGGAGGCCCGAGGTGTTAGGCCAACCCAAAAACATCTTACGCCTCCATCATTTACGCTGCGTCATTCGGGAATCACTACGGTTGTATCCCCCCGCATGGCTAATAGGGCGGCGATCTACACAGGATGTGATGTTAGGCCATACACCGATTCCCGCTGGCAGTCACCTTATCCTTTCACCTTATACTATCCACCGCAATCCAGTTTTGTGGAATGATCCTGATCGATTTTATCCGCTGCGGTTTTCACGACCTGTACACCATCGCTATTCATATTTTCCTTATGGTGGTGGAGAATCTATGTGCCCAGCAACGCCCTTCATTGAATCGTTACTAGCCACGATGGTTGCCAATTTTGTGTCTATGTATTCATTTACATGCGATACTGCTGTGCGGCCTCGTGGATTAATATCTCTGCGACCATCTCCAGACATTTTTTTAGGTATAACTCCTCTTGATTAGGCCCTGTTGATCTATCCGCCCCTGCGGGCGTAGAATTCCTGTAGGAATTCGCCCTCTCACCGGCAGGATCGCCATGCGGACGATGCTCACCAACGCCATGTGGGATCTGATCCGGCCCCACATCCGACCCACCGCGGCGCGGCGAATTTACACCGCGAATTCGTGTTGTTGGCGGTGGTAGGGGCCGTCGAAGTTTTGCGTGCTCTTGTGCCATTCGTGGCGACCGTCGCCGGCTTCGGGTTTCGCCTTCGCCAACACGGCGGCGAGTTCGTCGCCGACTAGTGGCGTGAAGTTCTCGGCGATGGCTAAATCTTGTTCCAGCACTTTCATCGAATCGATGCCGACGACGAGCGTGCTGATCGGCTGCGAGAGCGAGTAGCGGATCGCTTCCTCGGCGGTGACGACGCCGCTGCTGACGATCTTGCCGCCGAGTTCGAGGTTGCCGCCACCCATGCTTTTCATGCCGATCGGCGCGATGCCCCGCGCCAGCAGTTCGGGTACGAGATCGTGGCGGAAACTGCGGTAGAAATGGTCGCAGACATTGATCGGCAGTTGGCAAGTGTCCCACTTATGCAGCGGCAGCATTTTCGCCAGAATGTGCGGCGACTTGTGCCCCGTATAGCCGATGAACCGCACTTTGCCTTCCTTTTGTGCCTTAATTGCCTCGGCAATCGCGCCGCGTTCGACGAGCCATTCCGGGTCGTTGTCGTAGTTGATTTCGTGAAACTGCCATAGGTCGATGACATCAGTTTGCAGGCGGCGCAGGCTATCTTCGAGATGTTGCCGCGTACCGGCGGCATCGCGGGCGCAGTTCTTCGTCATGAGGAACACCTTCTGCCGTTTGCCACCGGCGAGCGCGCGGCCCATCAGCGATTCGCTCGCGCCTTCGTGATAGTCCCAGGCATTGTCGAAGAACGTCAGCCCGCGATCGATCGCCGCGTGCATGATGCGCGTCGATTCGACCTCGCCGATTTCGGGTTGGGCAATGTGCCAGCCACCGAGGCAGATCGCCGAAACCTGCACGCCGGTGTTGCCGAGTGGCCGCAGCGGAATTCCATTCGCCATAATCGTCGCCTCAGTGGAAGTAGGGAATCGAGGTCAAGATACGCAGACAGCCATCCGCAGTCAGCCCAGTGTTCGACGCTTCGCCATTCTGGTAAAACGGAAATACGAGACGCTCTCCGCTTCGGAGCGGTTTCCTTTAGGGTCACTCATGATGCTCGACCCGGATGCACCTGCTGAAATGCCACCGCCCGACCTCACCGGTCGGACGCTCGGCGATTTCCAGGTGCTTCGCAAAATCGGCCAGGGTGGCATGGGGCAAGTCTACCTCGCGCGGCAACTGTCGTTGAAACGCGAAGTCGCATTGAAGCTGTTGCGGAACGACCTCGCCGCGAACCCGACGGCGCTCAAGCGGTTCCAGGGCGAAGCCGAGGCCATCGCGCGGATTAGCCATCCGAACATCGTGCAAGTCTACGCCATCGGCGAGCACGAGGGCTTGCGATATATGGCGCTCGAGTACGTCGAGGGGCGAAACCTCCGCGACTTCCTCACGCGGAAAGGCGCACCCGACTTACCCGTGGCGCTCGCGATTATGCGTCAAGTCGCGGCGGCGCTGCAACGCGCCAGCGAACTCGGCATCGTTCACCGGGACATTAAACCCGAGAACATCCTGCTGACGAAAAAAGTCGAAGTGAAGGTGACCGACTTCGGCCTATCGCGCCTCACCGGTGGCGACCAGTTGCCGTTGAACCTGACGCAATCGGGGGTGACGCTCGGCACGCCGTTGTACATGGCCCCGGAGCAAGTGCGCGGCCAAGCGACCGACCACCGTTCGGACATTTATTCGTTCGGCGTCACCTGTTATCACATCCTCGCTGGGTTGCCGCCGTTCACCGGTGCCAACGCGATCGACGTGGCGATGAAGCACGTCAACGAACAACCCGAACCGCTCGGCGACATCCGGACCGATCTGCCCGCCGACCTGTGCGCGATGGTTCACAAGATGATGGCGAAGAAGCCCAGCGAGCGCTACCAGACGGCGAAGGAAATTTTACGCGACCTGTCGAAAGTGCGCGAAGGGCTGTCGCTCGGATTGCCGAACGCGCAGTCGGGAACTTTGCCGCAAATCGGCGGGAGTTTCAGCGGGCCGACGCAGACGTACATGATGGCGTTGCCGCCCAGCCCCGCGCGATGGCCGGCCTACGTGCTGGGGTTCCTGGTGTTGGCGGGCACCTTCACGGGCGGTTGGTGGCTGTTCGGAAAGCTGCATCCGCGCGTCGAGGCGGCGAGTGGCCCACCCGTCATCGGCCTGCCCGATATGCGGTTGCCCGAGACGGTCACGCTTGCCAGTACGAAGGAACGCGAACTGACGACCAAGCTCCACGTACGGGGTACGAAGCCGAACGAAGTCGTCGATGCGAGTATCGAACTCGGCTTGTTGCTCATGAAGGAACGGCGGTTCGTGGAGGCGGGCAAAGTGTTCGTCTCGCTCGAAAACGAGAAGTTCGACCTGAAGGGCAGCGGCCCTGGCGCATTCGCCCCGCACGTCGTAGCCGCGAAGTTGGGCCAGGGAATCCTCCTCGCCCAGCAAGACAAAGCGAAGGAATCGATCGAGGCGTTCAAGAATGTCGTCGCCATCATTCCCAAGGGCGGCAACCCGAAGAACCCCGGCCCCGGAACGATCCGCTTCAACCTGTTCCTGCGCGAACACCGCGAACTCAGCCAAGCCGTCGCCGAAGCGATCCAGCGCGACGTGGACAACCTCAAAGGCGAGAAGTTCCCGACCCTCGACTTCCTCCGCTCGCCCCCCGCAATGAACCGCCCATCGTGACGCGGTTTTGGAATTCGCCGCGACGCGCAGGCTTTGCGTAGCGGAGCGCGTGGACAGGAACCCAAAATTGCACATAACATTCAATAGGTTCTGCGCTTCGCTCCGAAGACTAAACGGGGACAGAACGAGCATCACGCACACCCAGTGAATTCACGCAGGAACAATCGCCTATACCTGCGACGAGACACCTATGCCCATTTCTAACTACCCGCGGCTCGGTCACGCTTTAGCACCCGTCGCTTTGAAAGCGATCTTGGACGTCCCCATCCCCAAATCGTTTTTGAAGGGCACGAAGTCGAAAATGGCTCGGTTGTCCGACCTCGACGCGAGCGCATGGGATGCGTTTTCTCCCGGTATCTGCAAGCAACTCTCGCGTCTCATCGTGGTTGCCGTGCGCACCAACATGGGTCAATCCCATCTACTGAACATCATGTTAGGAACGACGCTACCCTCGTTTCCTCCGGTCGAAAAACTCGAGGACTTGGATATCGAACAGCGGACCTACAACTGCCTCAGCAATATGCAGTATCAAGGTTGGCTGGCCGGACCGAACGATTTGAGCAACAAGACCATTCGAGATGTACTCGAACTCGAGCATTTCGGTGCCAAGTCGATCGTGGATCTCCTCACTTCGCTGGAAGCGGCGGCGAGCGCACCGCCCCGCGCAATCGGAGGTGCGAAATCGAAATCCGCACTCGGCGAAGCGTTGTTTGCCACGCGCATTCGATCGTTTCACATGCTGCGGTTTCCCACCTTGCCTGCCAACACGAAACTGTGCGATCTCGACCTTGCGGTTCGGACATTCGATTGTTTGGCAAAACAGGGGTTCGAGGATCGCTTGGAAGATTTGGCGAATCTCACACTCGGCGAGGTGTTGAACATCCCCGGATTTGGAATGATGTGCCTCGTCGATTATCTCGATAGCGTCGAGAAATTTCCCAATAAAAAAGAACACGTCGATCTTCCGCACGAAGTACCGGTGGTACATTTGTATTTGGAGGACGAGCTGCGCGACCTCGTATGGAAGAGCTTTCGCAAGCGAGACAGCGCCAGTTCCAAGCGGAACATCGACGTCGTCTTGGCCCGTTTCGGTTGGGATGGCAATGGGGCAAAGGAAACGTATCGCGAGTTGGGCAAGCGATTCGATCTGACCAAACAACGACTGTCGCAGATTTGCAAAAACTTGGTAGGTCGCTTGAAAAATCGCCCGTCGATGCCACCTCTCGTCGCGGCATCCTTCGAGTGCATCTGCCGCAATTTGCCTTGCGACAAAAAATCGGCCGAAAAGCGACTTCAAACCGAAGGGCTGACTCGAACGCGCTTCCAGGTGGAAGGCCTGATCGAATTTTGCGATGTGATGGGGTATCGCACGCCGTTTTACATTAAAGACATCGGAGGATGCCCCACTCTCGTCCCCGGTGCGAAAGCACCAAGTAAAGAATTCGCCGCGACGTGAGTACGCATCACCCATTCGCAATTCCGGAATCGCGCTACTCGTTTGCGGCGACTCGGCGATAGATCATCAGGGCGGTGGTGCCGATGGCGAGTGCCCAGCCGCTGAAGTACGCGAACAACAGCAGTGCGGATACTTTTATCCCGGCGGGTCGCGTGACGGCTTGGCCGTGGATTTGCCGGACGATGGCGGCGAGTTGCTCGGGTTCGGCTTCGTCGGGGCCGATTTGCACGGCGATCTCGAAGAGTTGGCGGCGGTCGGTATCGGCGACCTTTTCCCACTTCCCCGCAATGCGCGGAAACGCCGCCGACAACACGGCCCGCGAACGAGCGATGCGGTGCGACATCCGCGTGGTGCCGAGCAGGATCAACGCCAATAATCCCAGGACGATACCGGCCATCCAATCGTTGGAGGCAATTGCGGCCGCAACGATGGCGACGATGGCAAATAGGCGGAAGATCGTGCCGAGCCAAGGTCGCCGCGCGAGGAACAACACCTCGAACAATCGCCCGCCATCGAGCGGCAATATCGGTAACAAATTGAACGCATTTAAGACCCCGAAGAAGAGCGCCAGTTCCATGAGAAACGAGGCCTTGTCCGGTTGCAGGATCGCGATGATGAGAAAGCCGATCAGCAGCCCCGGCAGCGGGCCGAGCAGGATCATCACCGCTTGTTTCCAAGCCGGTGCCGTCTCATTCGTACCCGTGACGGCGGCACCGAAGAACGGCAAAAAGAACAATTTCACGTTGCGGTATCCGAACGCACGCATCGCTAAAAAGTGGCCGAGTTCGTGGACGAGCATCACGATGAGGGCGACGCCGATCCAACGGAACCCTTGGGAGGCGAACGAGAGGATGAACAGCGCGAGCGACGCCAGAAACAATATCCCCGAACGCTTCGGCGGCGTCTTGTCTTGCGGTGGCGCTTTCATTGCCGCCATCGTTTGCTGATACACGATTTCGAGGCCGATCTCGTCGCTCGTTTCCGGGTCGAAGAGTGCCGTCGGCCCGCCGAACTCGTACGCATCCGAATCGAGCGGGGCGAACTCGTCGGAGTCGTCCATCCCCGGCTCTTTCGGGGCATCGGGGTCGTCGGCCCACGGGTCGAAATCGGGGTCGGACGACTCGAACGGGTCGTCGGGTGTCGGCGTATTCACGATGCATCTCACGGGTGGCGGTAGGCTACCGTTCTTTCTACCCAAGGAATCGTGCGATGTCACACGATTCCTTGGAAAGCGCGGCGGATCGCGACATCGGCTTGCCGCGATAGGGCCTGCGCTCTAAGCTAAAGTCCTGTCTAAAAATTAAGACGATCACGTGTGGTTATGGAGAAGTCGTATGGCGGGCCGACGACGCGGTAGCGGACGGCGCAAGGTGGGTCGGAAGAAGCGACGGATGCGCGCGAAGATTCGCCACCGCAAATAGTCGGCGGCGGCGTGCGATTACATCGTTCGCCCCCCATCTACGACCACCACTTGTCCGGTCATTAGCGATGTGCCATTCGCCAGAAACAGGACGACGTCTGCGACGTCGTCCGGGTCTGCGGCACGTTTGAGCGGTGCCGATTCCAGGTACTTTTCAATCTGCGTTTCGCGACCGGCTAACCACCGCGTCAGGATCGGTCCTGGCGCGACGGCATTCACGCGCACATCTGGTCCGAAAGCCCGTGCCAACGATTGCGTCAGCGCGTTTACAGCCGCTTTGCTCGCGCAATACGGTATCGAACTCCCCTGCCCCGTCAGTCCTGCCACACTCGACACCGTGACGATGTTCCCTTTCCGCACCTTCAACAACGACATCGCGGCGCGGCAACAGTAGAATGTGCCCTTCAGGTTCACCTGCAAAATTTCATCCCAAATCGCATCCGTCAGAGCATCGAGATCCGCGTGCGGAACGAAGTGCGTCGTCGCGGCATTGTTGACGAGTACATCGAGACCGCCGAACGTCGATTCGACTGCTGCCAACATCCCGCGAACCTGCGTATCGTCGCCGATGTTCGCCCGGTGAACCAGCACCGGCACGCCGCACGCTCGCACGAGGTCCGCCGTCTCTTCGGCTTCGGCCACGGACTTCGAGTAATTGACGCCCACCGCATACCCGAGTTTCGCGAAGCGAACGGCACACGACCGCCCCACGCCCGTCGCCGACCCCGTAACCAACGCAACCTTCTGCATGATGCGAGTTCCTATTCGTTATTTGGTATGGTTCAAACCTGGGTAGCAGTGTCCGTTTCTTTCCTATTCTGGTAGCCGCAGGTCTTTAGCCTGCGTGACTTCCACCGGCAACGATTGAGTGTCGTGGTGAGTCATCGAAACACGACGTTTCCTGCG
>JAYWCL010000111.1:0-26557 GCA_043780595.1 Limnoglobus sp. | reverse complement strand
GCCAAAATCGGACGTAAGTCGTTGGTGTGTTAGCTACATTCCGCAATTCGGGAGTGAGTTCGCGGAGGGGTGGGTGGTAAGTGCCGAAACCACTTTCCTGCTACTCAACGCCGCCACGATTGGAACCATGCCGAAAAGCCGCAAGTTGTTTCCAAAGTAAACTGAACCGTTGACCTTCAGTGCGACTCGTGCGACACTGGGACTCCCGCCGGGCGGATTGTGCCCGCCTCACCTGTCGCACGAGGGTTTTCGATGTCGCACGCTGTCCGGATTACGGTGTTTCCCGCTATTTTATTCGCACTGAGCGCGAGTCTCGTTGCGCAAGTCCCACAATCGGAACTCAAAACGACGGTCACGTTCAAGGGGCATACAGACCCGATTTATGCGGTCGCGTACAGCCCCGATGGCAAGGTCGTGGCCACGGGTAGCTTCGACAAAAGCATCAAACTGTGGGACGCCGCCACGGGCAAAGAATTACGCACGCTGGCCGGGGCGGCGGGGCACCAGAGTCTCGTTCTCTCGGTAGCATTCAACGCGGCCGGCGATCAGATCGCTTCCGGTGGGGCGGACAATTTCGCGCGGATCTGGGACGTGCCTTCGAGCAAGCCGAGCCGCGAAATCGTGATGGATGGCAAGGTCGCGAGAGTCGCAGTGAGCGCCGACGGCAAGACGCTAGCGGCGGCGAGCGACGACGGGAAAATTCGCGTCTGGACGCTCGCAGATGGCAAAGCCCTCGGCGAGTCGGTGGGTCACATCGGCGCAGTCACGGGTTTGGCACTGTCACCAAACGGTCAGTCGATTATTTCCACGGGCGTCGATCGTACGCTTCGCGTCACGAATGCTCTGAACGGCTTACCCGTCGCAACGGTGGGCGTCGGTCCAGTCGCAGTCGAAGCGATGAGCATGACGGCGAACGGTGCCAGCGTTTACACGACGAGTGCCGATGGTTTGCTTCGCGTTTGGCCGACTGGCGCGCTGCCATCCAAAAAGCTGTTCGACCACACAGGGCCGGTACGACTCAGTGCGATTTCAAACGACGGGAATTTTCTTCTGACGGTCGCAGCCGATAAATCGGTGAAGTGGTCGAATGCCGTTACCGGTGCGTCCGTCATGGCGATACCGCCACTGACATCGACGGCAGAATCGTTGGCAATCGCGGCAAATAACGCACTGGTCGCGTTGGGCACGACGGACGGCAAACTGTTGGTGATCGCAACGGGCGATGGCAAGATTAAAGGCGAATTTTTCGCACACGCCGGGGCCGTGCGTGCGGTGACGTTCCACCCGAATGGCACGCAGATCGCCACGGCGGGCGACGACGGCTTGTTCAAGACGTGGGCGTTGCCGTTAAACTCGCTGAAGGGGCTTGCTCACGCCGATGTCGTGACGGTGTCTGCCGTTCACCCCGATGGCAAGCGAGTCGTTACAGGCAGCAACGACAAGCAAGTTCGCATCTGGAACAACGGCAACCCGGAGAAAACGCTCGCCGGTTGCACCACGGCTGTCACTGCGGTGTCAGTCTCAGGCGATGTGACCGCGGTCGGCGAAACGAACGGCACCGTGCGGTTATGGACGACTTCGAGTAGCCAGCCGGCGGGGGTACTGGTGGCCGCGCATCCGAAACCGATTGCTTACGTTGCCATCTCCGCCGACGGCCAAACGCTGGCAACTACGGACGCCGCTGGCCCGATCAAACTCTGGAAGCTGCCGCTCGGCAAAGGGCCAAAGTTCGAACCGACCGGCAGCGTCGCGTTGAAAGCGCCGCTCGTGGCGCTCGAAGCGATCGCGGGACAGCCGCAGTTCCTGGCGGTGGAAGAAAGCGGCATCTCGACGACGTTCGACAAAATCACCGGCAAAACCGTCGTTGCGACCGAAGCGATAAAAGGGAAAACGACCACTTACGCGCGAATGGTGACGGGGGCGAAGTCCGCGTTCGCGGTCACCGACGCCGCAATCTCGAAGTGCATCGTTCGCGGCGCGGATGGCAAAACGCTCAAGGAAATCATCGTGACTGGGTCGGTCGAATCGCTGGCGATTTCTGCCAACGGCACGCGATTGATCGCAGCGATTGCGTCGCCCCAAGGGCGTGCAATTCGCGCGTACGATGTCGAAACTGGCCGCGAACTGCAAGGCGTAGCAGTCGCCGCTGCGGTGCGCAACCTCGGCATTTTCGCCGACAATAAAACGCTAATGATTGGCCTCGTCGGCGACAAGGCCGTGACCATGCCAGAGTTGGTGGCGACCACAGTTTTTGCTGGCCATGTCGGTGGCGCAAGGGCAGCAGGGTTCCTCCCTAACGGGCAGATCGTGGCAGTGGGTGCCGACAAACTGGTGAAGTCGTGGGACGTGGTCGCGATGAAGGAAATCAAAACTTACGGCACGCTGCCAGACGTTGCGAAGACGCTGGCGATCTCGCGCGATGCGACCGCCATCGCGGTTTCCGCAGGCAAAACGGTCAAGATTTGGCAAACCACCGACGGCAAGGAACTCCCCTTCCCTGCCCTACCGTTCGAGCCGACCTCGCTGAGCTTCAGCCCAGATCGCACGAAGTTACTCGTCGGCAGTGCCGAGAAAGCGGCATGGTTATACGACGTAGCCACCGGACAGCCGTTGCAGTTCTTCCCACAGAATGCGGCGGTGAATACTGCGAATTATCACCCAACCCAACCGTTCGTAATCGTCGGTTCCGAAGACAACGCGGTGACATCGCACCCGATTTCGGCGACTCGTTTCACTAAGGATGCCGACCTCATTCGCGGCCCCATCGCGATGGTGCCGAATACATCGCAAATCCTCACGACGGGAACCGGCAACATCGTTACCGGGTGGAACCCGACGACCGGCGCGAAAGAACGCACGCTCGAAGTGACGGGGCCGAGTTCGGCGATTGCGGTTTCCCGGAACGCGACACTCGTAGCCGTCGCGAGCGTGGCCGACAATTCGATTCAGATTTTCACGCTCAACGACAATAAACTGGCGGGTTCTTTCAAGGCCACCGCGAAAGTCTCCGAACTCGCGTTCCACCCGAACGGACAAATGCTTTCGGGCGTGCTCGAGAACAACACGGTCGTCGCCTGGAACGCGATTTTTACGCAAAATCAGCCGTTGCCACCGGAGTTCGGTAGCGTCGTGCAAGTCTTCCCGCATCCGGCGAAAACGACTTCGCTCGCATTCGTCGGCGAAGCCGGTCAGCAATTGATAACGGGCTGTCACGATGGCATCGTTCGCGTCTGGAAAGTCGCATCGGATCAGCCAGTGAAATCGTTTCAACACCCGAACCTCGTCGATGCGGTCGCGTTCGACAAAACCGGCACGCTATTGGCAACCGCAGGGCACGATGGCCTGATTCGCACGTTCGATGTCGTCAAGGGCGGGCAGCCACTGAAGCAGATTAACGCCCACCTGACGATGATGCTTCCGCAACCGATTTATACCGTCGTCTGGACGCCCGATTCCAAGGCGTTGGTGTCCGCGAGTTTCGATAAGTCGATCAAAATCTGGGATGCCACGAGCGGTGCGTTGATCCGCGAAATCAAAGGGTACCCCGATACGCCGCCCGTGGCGACCGCGCCGCCCGCCACGGGGCACCGCGATCAGGTGTTCTGCCTCGCGTTCACGAAGGATGGCAAGTTCCTGGCAAGCGGCTCGAGCGATCGTTCGATTAAACTTTGGGACTTTGCAACGGGAAACCTCGTCCGCGAGTTCGTGAATCCGAACCTCAAAACGCCGAACGGGCCAGCTCAGGCACACCCCGGTTTCGTTCATGCCGTGAAGTTCAGTGCCGACGACAAGACGCTAATCTCGGCAGGCACCGCCCCGCGTAACCAGGGTTACCTCGCGACTTGGAACGTCGCCGATGGCAAGCTCATCGCGGCCGCCGACGTGGCCACGGGGCCGATCTACTCGTTCGATTTGGCCGCCGATGGTGTCTCGGTACTCATCGGTTGCGGGCCGAAAAACCGCACCGCGCCCGAATCCGATGCTTATATCGTGAGAATACCGGGCAAATAACACTCGCAGGGCGCGCAATGATTCGGACTCTGTTCTTCGATTTCGGCAACGTCGTCGCGTTTTTCGATCACTCGCCCGCAGTGGCAAAACTATCGACTTACACCGATATGCCACCGGAAGCGTTGCGGAAAATGCTGTACGGCTCGCTCGAACGGCAATTCGAGAGCGGGCAGATCGACACCGTAGCGTACATTCAGATGGCGACCGAACTCGGCCAGTTGCGCTGCACGAAAGACGAGTTTCTCGCGCCGTTCGTCGAAATCTTCACGCGAAACGCCGATGTGTGCGACCTCATACCGCAACTAGCGAAGTCGTATCGCCTCGTACTGGCGAGCAACACGAACGAAACGCACGCGGCGAAGTTTCGCCTGCAATTTCCGGATGTTCTGCAACATTTCTCGCATCTCGGCGTGTCGTATGAAGCGAAGGCACGCAAACCGGACGCGGCGTTCTATGCGTACTGCCAGTCGTACGCGAATGCCGACCCGCATGAATGCGCGTTTATCGATGACATGGCCGTAAACGTGGAAGCGGCCGAACAGCACGGCTTTCGTGGCATTCATTACCGGCCTGGGGACACACTTACCGAGAAACTTCGCGAAGCGGGGATTTGTGTGAACTCACAATCGACGTAAGTCACAATTGCGGAGGCTCAAAAACCGGTTTTTCGGGTGTTTTCGGGTCTCAAAACGCCACTTTTTGATCGCAAAATACGGATCCGTATCCCGCATCTCGAACCCGCATCGTGAGTTATGCCGATTGCTATCGTTTCGACAACCGGCGCAAATATCGACCGGATGCGACCAAAAATCGACCAACATCGACACAAAATAGACCGGATGCGACATTTCTATGTCATTTCGCGACACTTTTGCGTCACTCCGTGCACGATGCAAAAGTCGACTTACGTCAAATCGCCTAGAACTTTTTGACTGTTCGCGTTCGTATGGGTGAGGCCGAATCGGGATTCGTTTCGCCGCGAAGCGGGGGATGTCGCAAACGAAAAGGAAAGTAGTTGCGGCCGTCGTGGGAGTGTAGTTAGAATGTGCAGAAGTGAAGCCGAGACCGATTGAAACTCCAGAGTCGCCGAGGCTTCGCAGACGAGCGGTTTCGCACAACGGTAATCTATGCGTTCACCGGCGGAGGCAATCGACTATGGGAATGCAGGCTTCGCTGACTCTCATCTCTCCAAAAGCATACGCGGCGCTCGTCAAGGATCACGACGCGGATGTTTCGCTCGACGGGGTGAGCTATGACATCGACAAAGCGTGGGCCGATTTCCACGAGGCATTTGCGCAACTGGGCGGCACTTTGAAGTACGCAATTGAGGGGAAACACTGCCCATACGGCAGGTTTGAGGAGAATGATGACGGGATGGCGGACGGTTTCGTCTCGGCTGCGGTGGCGGCTCGGATCGCCGAAGAGCTTGCCAAAGTTCCGTTCAAGCAATTGTTCAGTCTGATCGCCGATCGCTACCGAAAACTAAACCTCGATTTCCCGGACGGCGAGGAAGCGTACCTGCGAGCCCATTTCGTAACGCTCAAGAAGGCCTACGCGGCGGCGGCGAAAAAGAACATGGCCGTCTACATTGGTATTTGCTGAGTATCGGTCACGGTCTGTTGCCGCCCCCCAAAAAACTTATTATCGCCTGCCCGAGTCAAATCGCGTAAGTCTTGTGCCCGAAATGCTTTGCAAATATCATTACGAGATGCGAATCGCAACGGTTCTCACAACGGGATCTGATACGCACTGAGGCAAATGCCCCGCCGCTAAGCAGGGTCGTTCGGCAACGGAGGGCGATGGGAGATGCGAAGTTCACTGATCGCGGCGATAGCGCTCGTCGCCTTGGCTGGATGCGGGCGGATCACACCGGCCACCGTGACCGACCCAGCCGAGGTGCAGCGGCTGGCTCGTATCACCGTCCCGCCGTCTGCCGCCGGGCTACAGTGCCGGACGGAGTGCGGCATCGACCCGCTCATTTATGGCCGGTTCTACATCCCAACCGCTGACCTGCGCGCCGTCCTCGACCGGATGCCCAAGGACTGCAAGATCGAGCCGTACTCTAAGTACTCGAACGTCACCTCGCACCAGATGAGTGAGCCGTGGTGGCAGCCCGGCCAAATCCGCGAGCCGCAGGTAGCGGAATGGTCGGAGCCGGGGTTCTCGGTCAACCTGATGTTCGGGGAGGCGGGGCAGCCGGGCATCCTGACTGTGTACTTCTTCAATTTCGGGCTTTAGCCAGTTGACCGGGCCGGCATTCCTGCCTTCCGAGACTTGAACTCGTTGCAGCCGGCCCGACAACTGATCCTTGGCGTTCGCCCTTCTGAGTAATTTGGATAGAGAACATGAACTGCCTTCTTGCGGATATACAGTGTCGCCTACCGCTTGTTGACAGTGCTGTTTTCGACCTTCTCGCTAGACTGCCATCATGGTTCCAAGAACTCGGGTATGCTGATGGTATTACTCGCGCGGAATTACATTTCGGCAAAACGATCCCCAATGCCCTTCGTCTTTTTTACAAGTATCCCGCATTGGGATGCTGGTTACTCGCCAATCACGACACCGACATCTTTCTTGAATCGGATCTGGAATCTGAAAAACCACGAATTGTCACTTGGTATTATCGTCCGCACTTCATTTTGGCAACATTCCATCATTCGCAGACAATCTGTGCTGTCGAGCTGAACACGGATGAACCACGAATTGAATGGGGATCTGAGGGCGCAAAAACGCCCAGTGACTTGCCTCCATGTTTTTTCGTGCAATGGCTGACTCGCATCGCAAACGAACTCGTGGAGACTCTAGATGACAAACGTTGACACGCGGGCGAACAAAAAAACGTTGCGGACCGGGCGTTAGCTCGTCCGATCTGATGCCTACTGGTACGCACCCGTAGACAACTAATATATTATCAGTCGTCTTATTCCGAATCACATCGCGTAAGTCTTGCACCCGAAATGCTTTGCAAATATCATTACGAGATGCGAATCGCAACGGTTCTCACAAGTGGGCATTTTCGCGATTAAAACGTGCGAGTGGAGGGGGTGCGTACCTTCGACGCGATTCTCGGCGAACCTCACAGCGGTTGCGATCTTTCATACTTCACGCGGTCGGAAATGACACGTTACCGGTCTCACAATCCATTCTTGTTAGTCCGACGCGCTAGCGAGGGATTACTGTCGTTTCCACGACGGCGTGCCTTCTCGCGAAGTCGGTGCCCCGCCGCTGCTGAGTGGGGTCGTTAGCCCGATAGTGCGGGTTCTGGAACGTTGGAAATGCAATCGGCCCCGTGAACGGTTACGGAGAATCTATAATTTGAGTAGATCGAGATTGCGAGACTCGCCCGAAAGCGGACTCCCGAGACAACGCCATGAATGTGCTCCAACACGCCGACCCCGAACTGAATCACGCGATCCAAGCCGAACGGAACCGCCAGCGGTTCGGTTTGGAGATGATCGCATCCGAAAACTACGCCAGCCCGGCGGTGATGGCTGCGCAGGGCACGGTGCTGACGAACAAATACGCGGAAGGTTACCCCGGCAAACGCTACTACGGTGGCTGCGAATTCGTCGATGTCGCCGAGCGGATCGCGCTCGATCGGCTCAAAAAGCTGTTCGCTGCCGAACATGCGAACGTGCAACCGCACTCCGGGGCACAGGCGAACATGTCGGTGTTCCTCGCGTGCCTGCAACCGGGCGACACGATTCTCGGCCTCGACCTCGCCCACGGTGGCCACCTGACGCACGGCATGAAGTTGAACTTCTCCGGCAAATACTTCAAGGTCGTCAGCTACGGAGTGACCCCCGATACGCACCGCATCGATTACGACCAACTGGCGAAACAAGCCCGCGAACACAAACCGAAGCTGATTATCGCGGGTGCCAGCGCGTATTCGCGCGTGATCGACTTCGCGAAATTCGCCGAGATCAGCAAGGAAGTCGGCGCACTGTTCATGGTCGATATGGCACACATCGCGGGCTTGGTGGCGGCGAAACTGCACCCGGACCCCGTGCCGTTCGCGGACTTCACGACATCGACCACGCATAAGACACTGCGTGGCCCACGCGGTGGCCTGATCTTGTGCAAACCCGAATGGGCACAGAAAATCGACTCGGCGGTGTTCCCCGGTATCCAGGGTGGACCGCTGATGCACGTGATCGCCGCGAAGGCCGTCGCGTTCGGCGAAGCGCTTCGCCCCGCGTTCCGCGACTACGTCCAGCAAGTGATCGACAACGCGAAGTATCTCGCCGAGGATCTCATGAAGCACGGCTTCCCGATCGTATCCGGGGGTACGGACAACCACCTGATGTTGATCGACGTGTTCACCAAAGCGGGCATCGGCGGCAAGCAAGCCGAGGCCGCACTCGATGCGGCGGGAATCACCGTCAACAAGAACATGATTCCGTACGACCCGCGCAAGCCGATGGATCCATCGGGCATCCGCATCGGCACGCCCGCGCTGACGACGCGCGGAATGAAAGAACCGGAGATGAAGCAGATCGCGCGCTGGATTACGGACGTTCTCGCGAAGCCGGCCGACGATGACTTGATCTCCCGCGTTCGCGGTAGTGTCCGCGAACTGTGCGAGCATTTTCCCGTGCCCACCGAAGCCACCTGAGCGACGAGATTCCATGGCGATCTTTATCGGTCTCGTTTGCATCGGTGCGATGCTATTCGCGCTCCTCGCATTCGCCGTGTTCATCTTCATGATGGCGTGTCGATGGTGCGGCGTCGAGCGACCGCGCTTCCCTGCCGCGGCAGGCATCGTCATCGTGTCGTGGATCGTCTGGACGATCGTCGAAGCGATCCTCGTTGCCGTGCTGCAACACATTTACGAAAGTGCGGGTTACCCTTTGTGGGAAGCCCGCATCGTGAGTTTCTTCCTGGCGTTGCCGCTCGATTTGACGATCGCGACGGGGTTGCACATGGCGCTCATGCGTGCGCCGCTCGGCAAGGCGGTCGAAGTTTGGTACATTCAACGCCTGATTCTGCTGGCCATCGTTCTCGCGCTTACTGCCGTCGTTGCGGTCGGCTTCCTGGCCTCGAAAGGTTGATCGTTTCCCATGCCGCGTTTTTTCGCCACGTGCGCTCGCGGCCTCGAGCCGATCCTCGCGTGGGAACTCGAAACCCTCCACGCTGCCGACATTACCAAAGGTCGCGGTGGCGTCTCGTTTTCCGGGGAAATCGATCTGCTCTATCGGGCGAACTTGTGGCTGCGTACCGCCGTGCGCGTGTTGCAACCGATCCTCGAATTCCCCGTGCGTTCGACCGATGAACTTTACGATGCGGTGCGGTCGTTGCATTGGCCCGATTTCATGTCGCCCGACCACACATTGGCCGTTGACAGCAACGTCCGCGACTCGCTGATTACGCATTCGCAGTATGCGGCACGACGGGTAAAGGACGGCATTTGCGATCAGTTTCGCGAACTCGCTGGGCGTCGGCCGAGCGTCGATACCGAAACGCCAATGATCGGTATCAACCTGCATATCTCGCGGAACAAAGGCATTTTGAGCCTCGATACGTCGTGGAATTCCTTGCACAAACGCGGCTACCGACCAGCGCTGACGCGGGCACCGTTGAACGAGGCACTGGCTGCGGGGTTACTGCTTTCGACGGGCTGGTTTGGCGATGTCCCGCTCGTCGATTTCATGTGCGGCTCGGGCACGTTCCCCATTGAGGCAGCGTGGATCGCCACGCATCGCCCGCCGGGTTTAACGCGAAAGTGGTTCGGCTTCATGGGCTGGCCGAGTTTCGACCGGCAGTTGTGGAATGCCATCCGCGACGATGCCCGCGACAAAGTGGCGACCGTCTGCCCCACGACGATTATCGGCAGCGACATTCGCCGCGACGTCGTCGATTTTGCGATCAATAATGCGAAAACGGCGGGTGTCGGTGGCATCGTGCCGTTCCACCGCCTCGACTTGAACGAGGCCCGGCCACCCGAAGGCCCGCCGGGTATTCTCATCTGCAATCCGCCGTACGGCGAACGGATCGGCGACGAAAGCGAACTGATACGCGACTACCAAATGATCGGTGAAGCCGCCGGAAGAAACTGGCCCGGCTGGCGGCTATTGGTGTTCACATCGAACGACATGCTCGCGCGAAACGTGGGGCTACCCGTCGAGCGCCGCACACCGTTCTACAACGGCAGCCTCGCGTGTAATTTGTGGGAATATCACACGGGCGGATAACAAAACCGTACATCCCGTTAGCCCGACGCGCTAGCGAGGGATTGTTATCGTTCATGCGATAGTGTGCATTTCCGATGGTTCCTCGCTAGCGCGTCGGGCTAACAAAACCGTATGGGCGGTCTCGTTCGACGCGCACGCCCGCGATTGTTATCGTTACTTCTTTTCCTGATACTTCGGCAGGCTCTTCACTCGCTTCCAGATGTCGTCGTAGGCGGTTTTGAACTTGGCTTCGTCGAACTTGCCGTAGTCGATTTTGAATCGCTCGGCGGAGATCCCTTCGCGGAGGTCTTCGGTCTTCGGCACATAGTCGGCCACGGAAAATTGCGCCTGCACCGCTTCCAGTTCCTTCGGCATGGCTTTCAGGCGATTGGCGAACTCGACGCCCGCGAAGTCCGCACAGAGATCGGCGAAGCTGAAGCCGCTCGCGCCGTTCATGTCGAGTTGCTCTTTAATCAGCCCCGCTTTCTCGGCGAGTTGCGGCCCGACGAATTCGGTCAGTGCTGCGGAAACGACGAAATGTTGGCACCAGTCGCGTCGGTAGCGGATCGTGGGGGTGCCGAGCATGGCGAGCCGAATTCGTCGGTCGTCGTCCGATTCGACGGTTTTGCAAAACGATGTCGTGAGCGGGTTATCGCGTAAAATCGAGGAATCATCGAGCGCCAGACCGATGCCGAGCAGGAACGCACCGACACGGTGTTCGGGGTCTGCCGTCAGCGCCGCAGTTGCCGCCGTTTGCACATAAGCCACCGTCAGTTCGTCGCCTTTCAGCCGAACTTTCGCACCGGCGGTACCGGTTGCGGGCAGTTTAGAATTCTCGGTGGCCCGCACGACGATGGCCGCAATCACCTTGCGAACCGCCTCTTCTTTCGGCGTCAATAACTTGTCCACTTTCGGCGTCGTTTTCGGTTTGCCTTCCACGACGGGCGTGTTGGGCACGCTCGTTTCCGCAGTAATTCCCGCACGCTCGAGCATTGCCAGGTAATCCGCGTCCACTGCGACATCGGGCAGCGCAACCGACAACGTGCCATAGATGCGGCCCAGGCGCGTTTGCGTGATCGCAGAGAGATCGCCGGGTTTCTTGACCTTTCCCGTGCGTAACTCGTCGGCCCAGATGTTCATTACCAACACGTTGAGCGGATCGAAACCGATGCGGAAGCGGGCCGATGTCGCTTTGCCGTCGCCGAGGCGAATCCGCATCGCGGAGTTGGGGTCGGGGCTAGGAATCGCACCGAGGTACCGACCGAGTTGTTGCACGAGCACTTCGACTCGCTCGGGTTCGGTTCGCAGCTCGGATTCGCGCACCATGATGTGCGAACGCAGTGCCGAGCGTGCCACTGCGAACCCGAGCGGCTTCGCGGTTTCGTTGCCGATCGGCTCGAACTTGCGACTCGTATAGCCGATGCAAATCGTTCCGGGTGCGGCCTTCACTTGCGTTTCAAAATCGCCGAGCAACCCTTTCAAATCGACGACATTCGGGTCGGTGGTCCAGTCGTCGAAGCCGCTCAACGCGAAGACGACACCCGTGTGTGCCTTCAAAATCTCGGCAGCCTGATCGAAGCGCTTTCGCTGTGCGGCCTGCCAGGTTTTCTTCGTACGGCGCTCGGTTTCATCGACGTAGATCATCGCGTTCACCGTGAGTTCCGAAGCGACGACCGGTGGATCGGGAGTTTCGCCAACTGCCGGGGCCGTCCCCGCGAGTTCGATTCCGCGTAGGTCGATCACCGCTTTTTTCGCGATGAAAACGTATGCCGAGTAAGCGTTCAACTTCACGGGCGTCGGCTTCCCTTCGGATGGGTAAACGATGTCGAGCGTTTTGCCCGATGGGAACGGTCGCGACTCGCCGGGAAGCAGCGACTCCGATTTGGGTTTGCCATCGGGTAGCATTCGCTCGAAGCGGATCGTTTCCGCAGTGGCATTGGAAACGACGACGAACGCGGCCCGCAATGTCGATGGTGCGAGCGTCAACGATGCGAGTGCGATTATCGCGGAAATCGTGCGGAAATTTTGCATCTCGAAGTCCTGTTGGGGATGCGCGGTCCGTATCAGTTTACGGAATCGCACTCGATTTCTATCTGGCTTGACGCCAATTCCTAACGGGCTATAGTTCGCGACCCACGTAAGGGGTGATGGTTTACCACGCTGCTGCAACACGTGCCCATGGAGGGGCTGTGGTTAGGCGAATGGCCGCGATATTGGTAGTTCTCTGCACGATCGCAACCGCGTTCGGGCAAGAGCCACCGCGCCTGCCCTCGATACCGTTGCCGCAACTGGACCAGCCGCCGGTCGTCTCGCCGACGATTGCGGATCCATTGCCGCGAAATAGCCTGCAACTTCCGTTTCCACCGCCAACGATTCCCGACTCGCCGCCATCGGGCGTCGGACCGCCGGTTCGTCCCATGGCCCCACGTAACGAAGAACTATTTCTGACCGAAGGCTCGCGGGTCAATTTACCCAACGCACGCAACCAGATCCTGCGGTTCAGCCCGCGTTACGGCAACCTCGGGAAGTTCGACTTCATCCCGATCGGCGATGGGACGCAGCGGTTGATTTACACCGGCGGCCTCATCATCAATATCACCTACGAAATCGCGGGGCGTAAAGGACCGGTGGCGCAGGAGTTCGAGTTCGCCGCCGACAACCTCGTCGTCTGGATCAAAGGGTTGAACGGCAAGAACGCGATGGACGGTCTGGCGACGCAGAACGAACCGAGTGGCGATCGGCCGATGGAAATCGAGATGTTCCTCACCGGGAACGTCGTCGTGCGAAGTAAGGACGAAACGCAAGGAACATTCGGCCAGAAGTCGTACCTCACGCGGACGCTGCGAGCCGATCAGATTTACTACGATGTCAACAAAAACAAGGCGATTGCGCTCAAGGCCGATCTCGAACTGGCGTTCGATCACCTGAAGGATTCGGTACACATGTACGCGGAGCGCATCAACCGGCTCGGCAAAAACGAGTGGAACGCGAAGCGGGCCGGTGTGTATTCGAGCAAGTTGCCGTCCGATCCGTCGATCGAGTTTCTGTCGCGCGACATCGAGTTCGTCGAACGCGAAACGGTGCGAAGGAACATCTTCGGCATTCCGTATCGCAGCATCACCACGGGTGAAATCGACTACGGTTCGGAGCGGATTCTCACGGGGCGAAACACCCGCTTAGAAGTCCTCGGCGTTCCGATTTTTTATACGCCGTATTCGCGCACGGACCCTGCCGAACCACTCGGCCCGCTCTCCGGTATCGGCTTCGGCAACGACCGCATCTTCGGCAGGCAGTTTTACAGCACGTTCGACATGTATAAATTGCTGGCACTCCGCGGCCCGGACAACCACAATTGGAAACTCCACCTCGACTACCTGACGGATCGCGGGCCGGCTTTCGGAACCGACTACACGGCACGCGACCCGAACTTATTTGGGTTCGGTGGGGCGATCAAAAACGAATTCCGACTATACGGCATACCCGACGACGGCGTCGACGTACTCGGTGGCGATCGCGGTGTGGAACCGATCAATCCTTCGTTTCGAGGCCGGGCTTTGTGGCGCACGCAGTTCGAGATTCTCGCCGACCGCGATCCCGAAGGCGGGTTTCTCGATGGCCGTCGGCACGTCTCGCTCCAACAGCAACTCGCGTACGTCAGCGATAAAAACTATCTCGAACAGTATTTTAAGCAAGAATTCGACCTGGGGTACAACCAGGAATCGTTTCTGAACCTCGCGACCAGTAGCGGGAAGTGGCACGGCTCGATCCTCGCACAAGGCGGTCAAAAACGCGACTGGATTACCGAAACGCGGTGGTTGCCGAAAGTATCCGGCAATCTCATCGGGCAATCGTTCTTCGACCTGTTCAGTTATAATTCCCGCGCCAACGCTGGCTATGCGCAATTTCGCCCGACGACCGTCAGCCCGTTCGCGCTACTGCCCACCGAACAGCAACGCCTCGATACCGGCCGACTCGATTGGATGCAGGAACTCAGCCTGCCCGTTCGTGCAGGCCCGGTGAATGTCGTGCCGTACGGGTTGCTCGATTTGACGGGCTACTCGAACGATCTTACCGGCGAGCAACGCGGTCGCATTTACGGCGGTGGTGGCGTGCGATCTTCGGTATCGGTGTCGCAACTTTATCCCGATGCGGCGAGTGAACTGTTCAACGTGAAGAGCTTGTTTCACAAGGCCACGCTGCACTCGGATTATCGAATTACCCGTACGAATACGCCGTTTGGCCAGTTGCCGTTGCTCGATCGCTTGAACGACGATGCCATCGATCAAGCGTATCGCACGATCACGCCGGCGCAGACGTTCTACACGAACGGTGCGGCTGGGCTAGCGCTGTCGACGTCGCCGATTTTCAATCCACAACGCTACGCGATTCGCCGAGGTGTGGACAATCGCGTCGATACGCTCGACGAGCTCCAAGTTTTCCGCGTTGGGGTCGATCAGCGCCTCCAAACGAAGCGGGGTTTCCCCGGTCGCGAACATACCGTCGACTGGATGTCGCTCGATCTGTCCGCGTCGGTGTTTCCGAATGCCGACAAAGACAACTTCGGAAAATCGGTTTCGTTCCTGGAGTACAACTACATCTGGAACGTCGGCGATCAGACGGCACTCACGGCGTCGGGCTGGTTCGATCCGTTCGATTTCGGTGCCCGCTACTGGAACGTCGGTGCCTATTTTTCCCGCCCCGACAACACGAACTTCTTCCTCGGTTACCGTCAGATCGAACCGGTAAATAGCAAAGCCGTTACGGCAGCGTTCGGTTACCAGCTCACGAAAAAGTACGGCGTCAACGTCGCTTCGACTTACGACTTCGGAACGCAACTCGCACTGTCGAATACGTTCACGGTCGTTCGCACGGGGCCGGACCTCTCGGTGTATTTGGGACTCACTTACAACGCACTCGTGAACAACTTCGGTATCCAGTTCTCAGTCGTTCCCAACCTCGCCGCCGGTACGGGTGCGGGTCGCGTCGGATCGCCGTTCATCCAACAATAACGCGGAGGTCGTCGACGGTGGAACCTCTGTATCCCAAACGGATCGGACGAGGCATGAACGGTCCGAAGTGGAATCCCGACGATTCTTCGCATGGCCAACCGAAGCGAAAGAAGCCACGCCGTTGGCGAGAAAAGTTCCGCGAGGCGTTTCGCGGAATCAAACGAGGAGTACGTGGGCATTCGAGCTTCTACGTTCACTTTTTCATTGCCGTACTCGTCGTCGCCACCGCATTCGTGTTGCATTGCGATCCGATCGAATGGTGCTTGCTCATCGGCTGTATCGGCTTCGTGTTCACGGCAGAATTGTTCAACAGCGCCATCGAAACATTGTTTCACGGCCTCGATGGCGAAAGCAAGAACCGCATCCAGGGTTGTCTCGATATTGCTGCCGGTGCCGTGCTGATGGCGGGCCTGACCTCCGCCACTATCGGTAGCATCGTCTTCCTACGTCGGCTCGCGAGCATGAATTTGTTCAACTAATGGCTACGTTTATTTATCGCTGTTCGGGTCGGCAGCGAGTGCCGTTGCGCGTTGCGATAGTTGTTGAATATGCAGCGTCCGTGCGGGGTACGCTTTCGCGAACACGGCAGCCACTGCGTCGTATCGTTGCCAAGCATCTTTCGCCACCGCCCAGGAATCTTGTGCGGATGTCAACGCTCGCAGTTGCAGCTTCTCGACTCCTGCGAGTGCGGCCTTCTGATAGCGGACCTGTCCCCGTTCGGCTTGTTCGTGCTTGCACACCGCGAGAAGGTACGCCGATTCGGCGAGGCCGATCGACGCAATCGAGGTATCGGTCAGTGCCTGTATCGCTCCAGGACGCGATTGCCAGAACACCTCCACATTCGTTTCCGCCAAAGGCAATTCCACGAGGCGGTTCGTCGAGAGTCGCGCTTTGCTCAGACTGTTGTAAACCTCGTTTGCGGCTTTGCACCAATCGCGGATGACTTGCTCGAACTGCGGGTTGCCGCGAATGCGTTCGCGGGAAACGTTCGCTTGCAATTCGCGATCCACCAAGATTTTGATCGCTTCACCGAACTGGCCGCGTTGAATCTTCTCCCTCGGTGCCGGGTCGACGAATTTTTCCAAAAACCAACTTCCAAAGTACAGTTGCAGCCGAGTTCCCGCTTCCTTTGCCGTCAGCTCCGCTGGTGGGACGTAGACCGCAAGTGGTATCGGTTCGATCTTCGTCAACCGCATGTACAGTTGCATCGCCCCAACGGGCGTGCGGTCGGTTCCGCCTTCTTCCGCAGGCAGGAACGACGCTAACACGCGCGAATAGCAGTTTGCGCTCGTCGTGGCAGGCGGCCCCCAGAACGTCGGCGGTGCGCCGAGGCTCGTCGCGAATCGGCTGGCCACGGCGTCGATGTCAAAATCGAGTGCGACGCCGACATCGGCCTGACACTTTTCTTCGAGGAGTTTCATTCGCATCGACAGCGCGGAAAACGGGGCGCACAAATAAACCGTCGAGGCTTGCACTTCTGCGGGCTTCACGTCCCACGGTTTGAGTTTGTCTTCGATCCACGGTTTCAACTGTTCGACGTTCGCTTTTACCTGCGCGAGCGTCCCGATGCCTTTGCCGCCAGGGCCGGGCAGCGGTTCGCCGCGCCACGGGTCGAACAAGAGTACATCTTTGCCAACGAGTACGCCGACGGCCCAGAATGGCCCCTTCGCGATTTTGTTATCGACGACGGCGGTTTCGGGAGCGACTTCACGACCCGCCACGCCGACGAAACCGGCATCGAATCCCAACTGTTGTAGCACAGCCATAAAGACGTACGCGCGTTCGAGGCCGGTGCCATAGCCTCGCCGCAGTACGAACGACGGCGGCACCGGCGGCGCGTAAACGATGCCTTCCTGCGACTGGCCAAGTAGCCATTGTTGAAGGTACACATTTCGGCAAACCCACGCGAAACCGACACTCGCTTGTTTATCGGGCGGTAACCCGGTCGGGTCCAGCGAACGCACGACGTCGCGGAAATACAAGCACTCGGCGATGTAGTTCGGGTCGAGAGACGTAAACACCTTCGATTCGATTTCGCGACGATCCGTATCCGATGGCCGGAACCGTTCGACATGCGATTGCAATGCGGTAGCAGATAGGTTCGGGATCGTTGCCTCCGAGGGATTCGTCGAAGCGTCGGCTACGAACTGATTGAGGCCCTGGCGGATCGCGCCGAGATCGCTCTGCCACCGGAGCGTTGCCGCGAGTACGGGCCACGGATCGACCGCGATGGCTTTCGTCGCATCGGGGCCAGTGATCGTCGTCGGCGGTTTGGTGCAACCGGCAATCGCGATCATCATTACAAAACAAACGGGGAGCAATTTCATTCGGCGACTCAGTGGGGTCACTCCGGGGCGTCGAGCGCCGCTCGGATTCGGGTACAGATTCGGATCAACTTCGGCAGTTCGGCGAGCGGGATCATGTTCGGCCCGTCGCTCGGTGCCGATTCGGGGTTCGGGTGCGTTTCGACGAACACCGCATCGCAACCGGCGGCGACAGCAGCGCGAGCCAAGTACGGAACCATCGTCCGATCCCCGCCCGTTCGGTCGCCGAGCGCCCCCGGTGTTTGTACGCTGTGGGTGGCATCGAAGATCACGGGGCAACCCGTTTCCTGCATCCACGGAATCGCCCGCATGTCGTTGACGAGCAAGCCGTAACCGAAGGTCGTCCCGCGTTCGGTCAGCAGCACGCGATGGTTGCCGACTTCTGCGAGTTTCGCGACCGCGTTCTTCATGTCCCACGGGGCCATGAACTGGCCCTTTTTCACGTTGACCACACGACCCGTACGCCCCGCCGCTTCGAGCAAATCGGTCTGCCTCGCGAGGAATGCCGGTATTTGCAGAATATCGCAAACTTCCGCCACCGCTGCACATTGACTGACTTCGTGAACGTCCGTCGTGACCGGGAAGCCGAACTCCGCTTTCACTTCCGCGAGGATCTTCATACCCGCATCGACGCCCACCCCACGAAACGATTTGCCCGAACTGCGGTTCGCTTTGTCGAACGATGCCTTGAACACCATCGGCACGTTGAGTTCATCCGCATACTTCCGAAGCGTTTCCGCGATCCGCAAGATGTGGTCGCGGTTCTCGATCACGCACGGCCCGGCGATCCACGCCAGCGGACCCCCGCCGATCGTTACCGGGCCGACTGTCACGGGATTCGTTGCAGGCATCGTGCCGTTCCTCTGTTAAGCTCGTTGTCTGATTTATATAGACTGCGACCTTTTCGCACGGCCGTTCCCCGGCGACGGCCCGGAGAGTCAACGGGATCGTTTGCAAGAAATTCCGATGGCCGGGAAATATTGCTCTCCCCTTGCAAGAAATACTCTGGTAAAGTCCCGCTTCGATTCGACCGACACGGATGTCGGTGGAACATGGCATTCGGCGGCAAGGAGGCTCCGCGTGGCCCGTCCTTGGCGACTTCGACACAAACTGTTCCTCGGCCTCGGCCTCGTCGTCGGCAGCATCGCGCTGCTGTTGGGCGGGGCGGTGTTCGGGCTGCTTTCTTACGTGGAAGCGGGCCGGATCGTCGATCACAAACTGCATCAATTGCAGGTGACGGTGGTGCTACGCGATCAGATTCACCAGATGGCGGACAACCGCACGAACGCCGAGGGCAAGTCGCAAAACCGCCAGGAACAACAGCAATATATTTTGCACTGGTATACGCAGGTTCGCAACTCGCTCGAGTATTATCGCGAAACGCGCAAATCGGATCAGAACTCGCAGTTTCCGGACCCCGACGATGGCGAAGGGCAACGGCACGCGCTCGCGAAGATCGACACGAGCCTCGCGAAGCTCAAACAACTGATTACGACCCCCGGAACGCGAGCCGATTCGCAGGGCGATCAGCGCGTCATCGACGACCCGGCGGTACGTGCGGCGTACCACGAACTGATGAAAGAATCGACCAACCTCTTCGCGATTATCAAGACCGACATCGACGATACGTTTCGCCATGCGGACACCAACCGCCGTCGCGGCACGGCCATCGCCGTGTCGGGAACCATCGTGGCAGCGCTCTTGATCCTGACGATGCTGTATTACTTCAAAGTCTGGGTTTTCACGCCGATTCGCTTACTCCAGGCCGGCGTGCAACGGGTGCATAATGGCGACTTCGAGCACCCGATCCAACTGCAATCGCACGACGAACTCGAAGAACTCGGCAACGAGTTCGACGCGATGACGGCCCGCTTCCGGGATATTTACAAAGACCTCGCGCAACAGGTGAACGACCGCAGTCGGCAACTCGTACGCTCCGAACGCATGGTGTCGGTCGGGTTCCTCGCTGCCGGCGTGGCGCACGAAATCAACAACCCGCTCCACTCGATCTATCTGCGTTCGGATTCGCTCGTCTCGCGGTTGGGCACGCTCACGAAGCATCTCGCCCCCGCCGATGCCACGGTGCTGACAGACTATCTGCGCGTGATTCAGCAAGAAGCGGATCGCTGCAAGCAGATCGTGAATAAGCTGCTCGATTTCAGCCGATCCGGCGAAGGTCGCCGCGATGCGACGGACATGGGCCGCCTCATTCAGGAAGTGATCGACATTGCCCGCCCGTTGCCGAACTTCGGCCGCAAGCGGATCGAGTATCAGCCGGTGTACTTGCTCGCGGAGGTCTGCCCCGGCGATCTGAAGTCGGTCGTATTGAACTTGATCGTAAACGCACTCGACAGTATGGACGACGACGGAGTATTACGCATCGCAGTGGGTCGCGTCGGCGAGGTGGCCGAGTTGCGATTCCAGGACAGCGGTTGCGGAATGACCCCCGAAGTGCTCGAACATATCTTCGAGCCGTTCTTCACGCGGCGACGCACGGGGAACGGAACGGGGCTGGGGTTGTCGATCAGCCACCAGATTATCGACCAGCACGGCGGCACGATTTCGGCCGCCAGCGATGGCCCCGGTCGCGGGAGTGCCTTCGTGATCCGCGTGCCAATGCGGGCCGCGACTGCGAAACCGGAGCCGACGGACGCGAAGAAACCCGAATCGATGCCTGCCATCGTGCCGCTCTGGCCGATCGCGAAGGCCGCCTAAAACTGCAATATTCGACGAATCACTGAGGATGCGACGTGAACGCAACACCACAACTGAAACTGCGGATTCTCTTCGTCGACGACGAACCGCACCTGCGCGAATTCATGATGGCCGAACTGCCGCGACTCGGCCACGAAGTCACGGTCTGCGCCAACACGAACGCCGCCGTCGAAACGCTGAAACGCGCCACGTTCGATGCTGCGATCCTCGATTTGAAGATGGAGAACGACAACAGTGGGCTGCAAGTCCTGCAATATCTGAAACAAGTTTCGCCCGATACCGAAGCGGTCATCATGACCGGCTACGCGAACCAAGAAACGACGCTGACCGCGCTGCGGCTCGGCGCGTTCGATTACCTCACGAAGCCGTGCAAACTCGCGGACATCGAAGGGCTGTTGATCCGCATCGGCGAGAAGCGCAAGCTGAAAAACCAGGCCGCCGCACTGCAAACCCGCGTGACGGCCGCCGAAGGCCCGTCGATGCTCATCGGCAACGGCCCCGCGATGGACCCCGTCAAGCGGTTCATCGACACCGTCGCGCCGACCGATGCCACGGTGCTGATTACCGGCGAAACGGGTACGGGCAAAGACGTCGTCGCCCGCTCGATCTTCATGCGTTCGCATCGTGCGGAGATGCCGTTCGTGCCGGTGAATTGCGGTGCGCTGACGCAAAACCTTGCCGAGAGCGAACTGTTCGGCCACCGTAAAGGCGCGTTCACCGGTGCCGACCGCGACCGGAAGGGCCTGTTCGAGGTCGCCAACGGCGGCACGCTGTTCCTCGATGAACTCGGCGAACTCGACAAGAATATCCAAGTGAAAATGTTGCGGTTCCTCGAGTCCGGCGAGTTGCGTCGCCTCGGCGACAGCGAGCCGATTACCTCCGACGTTCGCGTGATTTGCGCGACGAATAACGACCTGCGCCGCCTGATCGCCGATGGCCAGTTCCGCGAAGACTTGCTGTATCGCTTGAATACGTTCCACATCCATCTGCCGTCGTTGCGCGAACGTCCGGAAGACATTCCCGAACTGGCGCGGTTCCTGTTGGCACGCGAAGCGAAGCGGCCACTCGAAGCAGTCTCCGGTTTACTCACCGCCGACGCGATGCGGGTAATGACCGCGTACCACTGGCAGGGGAACGTCCGCGAGTTGGCGAACGCGATGGAGTACGCCTGGATTATGTCCGGTGGGCAGCCGATCACGCCGCACCACTTGCCGCACGACGTGCGAACCGGCGCGATGAACCGCCCCGCACCCGCGTACATCCCGCCCGCCGTGCTGGCCTTCCCGGGGATGATGAACTCCGCGCCGACCAACCATTACACCGATTCGCCGACGACACTGCCACTACCGCGCGGGAAGACGCTGGAAGATGTCGAGATGGAGTACATTCTGCAAGTGTACGCGAAGAACGGCCAGAACAAGCAATCGACCGCCACCGAACTCGGTATCAGCTTGAAAACGCTGTACAACAAGCTGCACAAGTACGAAGAAGAGCGTCAGAAACGCGCGAGCTAGAATTCGGGGGCCCGATTCCGGCCAGCCCGCAGCGCGAGCAAGGGGGTTCCACCGACGATGAACCTCCTCCCCTTGCTTGCTGGCACGATTCCCGATTCCGACACGGTTCCCGATTCCGGCCAGACTTACGTCGATTTTACTTCAACTCGATTTCGATCAAATTCTTCCCGGCGACGACTTTCGCAGTCAGCCCGCTGGTTTCGTGGCTGGCGTACTTTTCGGGGAGTTGCGATTTCTCGCCGACTTCGCCGTCGTGATACCCGCCGGTCTTCGTTTGAAACACGCTGACGCGATACTCGCCCGCCGGAACGCCGTCGCCGGACTTCACCGTGCTCAGCACGACGCGGCCTTCGCTGTCGGTCAAACCGTCGGCGACATTTCGCTCCTTCGCGGTCGCAATCAGCTTGCCGTGAAGCGTCACCGTGGCCCCCGCTACCGGTTGGCCATTCTTCGTCAGCGTCACCGTCGTCGGGTGTAGCGGAATCTTGTCGATCAAGTCGTACGTTGGCGAACCCAACTCCCCAGTTTCCGGCAATTTCAGGTTCTCCGGAAGGATGCCATCGAGCATGACGTTGGCGATCAGCGGGCCGTCCTGTTTCATCGTGATCCACGCGAGGTGGTCGAATTCACCGTACGTGAGGCCACGGAGTTTGCTCCCGCCGCCGGTCGTGGCGAGTTGGTAGTGGTTCATACCGTTCCGCACGAACTTCTGGTAGCGGTGAACGTGCCCGCAAAATACGGTGTATTTTCGCCCTTCGAGCGACTTTTCAAACCCTGCCCAGCCGTTGGCGTCGAGATCCTTCGCAGTCCAGAGCGGCTTGTGGACAAAGATCGTCGTCCAACGCACGTTCTTGTTCTCTTCGAGAACCTTCCGCATCGATTCGTTCTGCTCCGGGCTGATGTGCGCGCCTTTGCCATCCTCGGAGTTGACCGCAAGGAACAGCGTGTTCTTGTAAACGAAGTGGTAGTACGTCTTGCCGTAACGGCCGCCCCAATACTCGATCATCGCCTTGTTCGTCAGGTCGTGATTGCCCGGCACGTAGAAGAACGGCATCTCGAGCTTTTTCGCAAACGAGTCGAACTCGTCCCACTCTTTCTTCATCACCTCGGGCTTCAGCGTGTAACCCTCGATGAGGTCGCCGACGGAAACCACGAACTCCGGCTGTAGCAGATTGATCTGATGCACCGCCTTCGCAAACACATTCGCCCGGTGCCCGCCGGTACGATCCGAGATGACGGCAAACTGGAACTGCTCCGCACCGTTGTTCAGCTTCAAGTTCGTCCAAGGGTTTTTCTCACCCGAAGCGACCTGGATCGCACTCGGGCCGTCCCGCCCTTCCGTCGTCGTCGTCGGTTGACGCGAGAACGCCACTGCGACGCCGAGAAGTGCCACCACGGCCGCACCGATGATTACGCGATTCATTTGCAACGTCCTCGTAAGGGGAATTGTAATTGAACCGGATTTCAATGCGGTACGATAGTGAATTCCCGATGAAGTTGCGGAAATCACACCGAAAGCGGTGCGTATTTCGCGATGATCGCTTTTGCGGTTCGGAGTCCATCGACGGCGGCGGAGACGATGCCGCCCGCGTAACCGGCCCCTTCGCCGACGGGAAACAAGCCCGGAATCCCCGGCGATTCGCGGCTGTCGTTGCCGCGGTCGATCCGCACGGGCGAACTCCCCCGCGACTCGGGGCCGAAGATCATCGCGTCTTCGAGGAACCGCCCATTCCAGCGGCGATCCATCAATGGCAACCCTTCGCGAATCGCATCGGCCACAACGGGCGGCAAGACTTGGCGAAGGTCGCAGCCGACCGTGTCGCGCGGGTAACTGTTCTTCGGCACGACGGTCGTAGCACGCCCTTCGAGGAAATCGACCGCACGCTGCGCCGGTGCCGCATACCCGCCGCGACCGAGTTCGAACGCGATCTTTTCGTACTTCTGTTGCAGCCGTACACCAGCGAGAACATCGCTGCCCTCGAAGGCTTCAACGGGCACCGTCACGACGAGGCCGCTGTTCGCGAATGGTGAATCTCGCTTCGACAGGCTCATCCCGTTCGTGCAAAAGTAGCCTTCCTCGGACACGCTCGGGATGATGTACCCACCCGCACACATGCAAAACGTGAACAGGTCGTTCTTGCCGCGTGCCACGAGCGAATAGTCGGCATTTCCCAGCGTTTCCTCGTATCGCGAATGCTTCGGCCCGTACTGCACAGCGTTGATGACATCTTGCCGATGCTCGATTCGCACGCCGAACTGGAACGGCTTCGCGGTCATCGGCACGTTCCGCCGCGCGAGCATTTCGTAGCTATCGCGCGCCGAGTGACCGATTGCCAACACGACGACCGATGTCGGGATAAACCCCGACGAAGTCGCAACGCCTTGCAAGCCGTTGGCGTCGAATACCAGATCTTCGACGGTGGTGTTGAATCGCACGTCGCCGCCGAAGTTTTCGATCCGCTGGCGAATCGCTTTCACGACGGCGGGCAGGCGGTTGCTGCCGAGGTGCGGGCGGTGGTAGTACATGATGCTCGGCTTGCCCGCTTGCTGACCTTTGCATTCGGCAAAGAGTTCGAGCACCCGCGCAACATCCGGCCCCGAACCGCGGCACGTAAGTTTGCCATCGGAGAACGTTCCCGCGCCACCTTCGCCGAACAGGTAGTTGCTGTGCGAATCGAACTTGCCACCCGCATCGAACGACTTCACATCGCGGATGCGGTCGTTCACTTTCGTACCGCGTTCGAGCACGATCGGCTGGTAACCGTGTTTCGCGAGAAAGTACGCGGCAAGCAACCCCGCTGGCCCCGAACCGATCACCACCGGACGTTGCGGCAACGGGTGGGTACCCGCATCGGGAATTAGAAACGGAGGCTCTTCAAATAGCTCGACCTGTGCGGAACCGTTGCCGCGATACCCGACGGAAAGTTCGTCGGACGGCAGTTCGATTTCCAGATTGTAAACGAACTTCAGTTGGCGTTTGTCGCGTAAATCGAGCGACTTTCGCAGAATCCGCCAACGCGAAATGTCGCTCGGCAACACGCCCACCGCCCGCGCAAAGTGCGACGGCAGGTTCGTTTCCGGCTCTTCGACGGACAGCGATAAATTACTCACACGCAACGGCATGATTCGGCCTTCAGCAATCGGCGGTTGGCAGGGAACGATGTTAGTTTACGAACCGCGATTCGCTTTCCGCATTCACCGTTTGCAGATTCTGTTTGTAACCGCAACCGGTAACAACCATAATACGTTGAGCGAGTCGTTACCCATTCCGTTTGGGCGAAACCACCATGTGCCGTTATACGCTGTTATTACTGTCACTCGTTGTCGCACTACCGGTTGCGTTTGCGGAAGAACCGTCGTTCAACGGTCGCACGGTTACCGAGTGGATGGCGATGGTGAAGGAAGACGCCCTTCCCCGTAAGCGAAAAGCGGCGATCATCGCACTCGGGCAAATTGCATCCGAAAGCAAAGAGGCGCACAAAGCCGTCCTGACGGCAATCGTGAAGGCGATGAAAACCGATGCCAACGCAGGTGTGCGCGGGCAAGCCGCCGTGATACTCGGACAGCAACCGACCGAGTCGGCGGCGCTGTTCGTTCCCGACTTCGCCGAAGCGCTGCGTTCCGAACGCGACACCGATACGCGGCGAGAAATCGCGACGTCGATTGGCCGATTCGGGAAGTTGTCGCAAACATCGGTAACGCCACTCATCGACGTTCTGAAAGATTCGGCACCGCGCACCCGAGCCGCCGCCGCCGAAGCGCTCGGCCGCATTGGTAAGGAAGCGCAAGCGAGTGCAACCGAAGTGACCGCACTGACGAAGGACGCAGATCGTAATGTGCGCTATGCCGCCGTATTCGCGCTCGGCCGCATCGAACCCGAAAACACCGAAACGACTGCGACGGCAATACTCGCCATGTTGCAAACGGAACGCGGCCACGAGGCGAAGGTACTCGCACAAGCGACGGTCGGCAGCCCTGCCATCTGGGTCATTCGCCGCGACAGCGAGATCGTATCTGCGAGTATCGTCTCGCTCGGCTTGCTCGGTGAAAAGAATGCCGACGTCACCCGCGCCGTTGCGAATTATCTTCGCGATCCCGACCCGGAGATACGCCAACATGCGGTATTAGCGCTCGGGAAGTTCGGCAGCGTGACGAAGACCGTGGAAGCGAATCTGTCGGCCACGTTCGCGAACGACCCCGATAAACAGGTACGGCAATACGCACTGCAAACGTTGTGCTCGGTCTATTCGTCGGATAGCAAAACGATCTTGCCCTCGTTGCTGGTGCGACTCAAAGCCGACCCCGATTACGAAGTGCGCGTCGCCATCGCCGAGGAAATCGGTGGCTTCGGCAATGCGTTCAAGGACAACAAAGACGTGCTCAATTCCCTCCGCGACGCCCAACGCGACCCGCAAGTGAAGGTACGCGAAGCGGCATCACTCGCAATTCGCCAACTCAATAAATCGGTCCCCCGTTAGGAATTGTCCGAAATTAACTTCCCGGATTCGCTTTTTTGGCACGTGGGTTCTTGGTAACCTGGGGTAGTTATGATCCTACGGATGTCGCTCGGTCAGGATGCCGCCATGCAAACCCATTACCTACCCGATGTCGAAGACACGATGCGTCGGTTTTTCGATTCTTTGCCCGAACGCGAACGGCGTCACTATGCCGCAGTCGAAGCCGCCAAACTCGGTCGGGGCGGCACCTCCTATCTCGCTCAAATCCTGGGTTGCGATGAAAAGACGATTCGCCGAGGGAAGCGAGAACGGATCGCCGTTTCGGATTTGCCATCGGGGCGGTCCCGAAAAAAA
>JAYWCL010000110.1:0-17473 GCA_043780595.1 Limnoglobus sp. | reverse complement strand
TAGCCCAGGGTTAGACGCTTCGTCGTACCCCTGGGTGACCCTGGGTGCCTGTGAACCAAACAAAATGTGATCTCGCCGCGTCTGAACGAGATGATTGCGTAACTTCCTCGCTGGCGCGTCGGGCTAACAATACCGCTGTGTCGCCGTTTCACCCCGAAAGGCCATTTCCGGGCCACATGATTTCCACGTGCGAGTTGTGAAAGTCGGGGTGGTCGAGTTGCGGGTTGGGGTAACAGGTGCCCTCGGCGGGCAGGCCATCGAGTGTCACCACATCGTCGGCAAGGATCTCGCCACCGTGGGCTTGATAGTCGATGTACAGATTCAACAGTTCGATCACTTTCAACTGGTATGAAGGCCCCACGCCGCGAACGCTGAGGTCGGGTCTGCCAAATTTGCGCATCCCGCGCGTATGAAGCCACTCGGTGTTGCCGATGCGATGATCTTCCGGCGAACGCAAAATGAGGATGTGCTGGTGGGGTGCGGCATGGCCGGGGGCGAAGAGTTCGCGTCGCCATTCGTCGGCCGTCCAGAGGTGGAACGTCTGCGGGTCGAAGACCGTCACGGCCCCGCGATCGAACAGGTACGCCACGACGCCGATGCAATCGCGCAAGTAATCGAGCGTGGCCGGATCGCGCACGAAGCCGCGAAGCACCGCCATATTTGGCGAGGTTTCGGCCGCGTACGCCATCTCCGGCGATTCCTCAGCAGCGAGTTTCCAGCCGCGACTACTGAAGTATTGATGGAACCCCGCCTGCTGCCGGTCGCGGTTGTATTGCACGAGTTCCAAACCTTCGGGCACCGCCGCCGAACGGTACTTCTCCCGATCGATCGGCACGCTCAAATCGAGTTTCCCAAAGATCGCGTAACGGACGAGCGCATCGTCGCCACCGGGTGCAAAGTTCGGTCGCGGCCACGTGGGCAGAGCAGCCATCGAAGAACCTCCTGTGTTCGATTGGAGATTGAAGATTTTCGATTGAAGATTGAAAACTGAAGATGAACCTTTAGTCTTCAATCTCTAATCTTCAATCGAAAATGTTATAGTTGCGTTTCGGCGATCTCGAGTGCCTTCAGCAAGCCCATCGCTTTGCTGACGGTTTCCTGATACTCGCTCGTCGGGTCGCTGTCGGCGACGACGCCGGCACCGGCTTGCACGTAGGCGGTTTTGCCTTGAATCACCATCGTGCGGAGCGCGATGCAGGTATCCATGTTGCCGCTAAAATCGAAGTAGCCGACCGCGCCGCCGTACGGCCCGCGACGGTGCGGTTCGATCTCGTCGATGATCTCCATCGCCCGCACTTTCGGCGCGCCGCTCAGCGTACCCGCAGGCAGGCTGGACTTCATTGCATCGAACGCCGTCAGGCCTTTTCGCAGCGTCCCCGTGACGGTACTCGACAGGTGCATCACGTGGCTATATCGCTCCACGGTCAGCAAATCGCCGATCTGCACGCTGCCGATCTCTGCGACTTTGCCGATGTCATTTCGGGCCAGATCGACGAGCATAATATGCTCGGCGCGTTCCTTTGGGTCGTTGACGAGTTCGACCGCAAGTGCCTTGTCTTCTTCGGGTGTGGCCCCGCGCCGGCGCGTGCCGGCCAGCGGGCGAACCGTCATTTCGCCGTTCTCGACGCGGCACATGATTTCCGGCGACGCACCGACGAGCGTCACCGTGCCCGCCTTCAGGAAAAACATGAACGGCGACGGGTTCACCACCCGCAGTGCGCGATAAATATCGAACGGGTCCGCCGTCGTTTCGGTCTGAAATCGCTGGCTCGGCACCACCTGAAACGCATCGCCGGCATTAATGTATTCAATCGTCTTCCGCACCGCCGCCTCATACCCCGCCTGCGTAAAGTTCGATTGAAAACGCGAAGGGATGGTTGAAACCTGCGCGGTTTTCGAAGTCTGGACGTTAATGTCGATCAGTGGCAAACTCGTAACGGGTCGTTGAAGCGTCTCGACGAGTTCATCGACGCGACGACACGCCTCGTCGTACGCCTTCCGCAATTCCGCCTTCTTCAATTCCGAAGTCCCAATTCCCAATTCCGCAATGCGAGCGTGCGCCACCACGTTGACCGTCTTGTTGATCTGATCGAACACGATCATGCGGTCGTAGCAGGCGAAGCTGAGATCGGGAATGTGGCGGTCGTCTTTGGGTGCGTTTGGGAGATGTTCGACGTAGCGCACCGAGTCGTAACTGGCGTAGCCGACCGCGCCGCCGACGAACCGAGGCAATCCGGGCAGGTGCGGCGCGCGGAACTGGGCGACGTAGTCTTCGAGCGCCTTGAGCGGGTCGGCAGCCGTCGTGCGCGTTTCGACGCCGTTGCGGGTGATGCAGATGTTCTTTTCGTACGCTTCGAATCGCTCGAACGGTCCCGCACCGACGAAACTGTAGCGGCCAATCCGCTCGCCGCCAACGACGCTCTCGAACAAGAACGCCCATTCTTCGTTCGCGCCGATCGCGCGAAACGCCGAGACCGGCGTCAGCGAATCGCCGAGCAACTGCCGGTAAACCGGCACAACGGTGTGCGTGGCAGCCAGTTCCGCGAACTCGTCAAAACCCGGTCGGTAACGCATGAGCAACTCGGCACAATGGACGGAAACGAACGGGTGTATTGTCGGGAACCCGACAAGAACGGCGAGTGAAGCGAGGAATTCGATCGACGGGACCACGCGGGAATCCCCGTTTCGTTGAACCGTGCCAAGAATTCTTTGGTCTGGGTACAGATCGACGCGAGAAACACTCTTCGCACGATGATTGCGTTGCGCACGCCGCCCGAATGGGAACTAGAGTTTGTGAGGTTACTCGACGATCCCCTGCACTGAAGCAAACTCAATCGACCATGAACGGCCCCCCAATCGACCGTGAAGCCGACCGACTGGCTGCACTCCGAGCGTATCAGATTTTGGATACGCTCCCAGAGGCGTGTTACGACGACATCACGCGCCTTGCGGCCTACATTTGCGGCACGCCGATCGCCGTCGTCAGCCTGGTCGATGAAAATCGACAATGGTTCAAGTCGACGTTCGGAATTGACGCAACCGAAACTCCCCGCGATGTGGCGTTCTGCACGCACTGCATTCCTCAAAACGACCTGCTCATCGTGCCGAATGCGCTCGATGATGCACGATTTGCCGCGAATCCACTCGTGACCGGAGATCCGCACATCCGCTTCTACGCGGGTGCCCCGCTCACCGTGCCCGGTGGCCAGAACCTCGGTACGCTCTGCGTGATCGACAATCGTGCCCGACAACTCACGGAACTCCAGGCCGATAGCCTGCGAGCACTGGCTCGGCAGGTCGTCGTGCTGATGGTCGCGCATCGGCAAGTGCGGGCGTTCGAGCGGATGCAAGCCGCACTTCGCGCCAGCGAAGATCGCTTCCGTTTATTCATGGATCACAGTCCAGCGGCGGCATTTATCAAAGACGAAGCGGGTCGGTACGTCTACATCAACGAGCCATCGACGAAGAAGTTCGACCTACCGATGGAGCAGTGGCTCGGTAAGACCGATGTCGAACTCTGGGGCGAAGAGAACGGATCCCGGATTCGCGAAACCGATCTCAGCATTCTCGCGGGTGAAAAGCCGAGTACGAACCTGCAAACCGTTCCCACACCCGATGGTCGGTCCGAATACTGGCGCGACTATAAGTTCACGTTCCGCGATGTCGACGGGCAAAAGTTGCTCGCCGGTATTGCGGTCGATATCACCGACGAACAACGTGCGCTCGCGGCCGTCCAACTGAGCGAAGCCCGCTATCAGCTACTCAGCGTCACGCTCGGCGATACGGTCTGCGATCTCGAAGCCGCCAACGCGAAGTTGAAAGCGATTTCCTTAACCGACGGCCTGACGGGCGTGAAGAATCGTCGTGCATTCCAGGAACGACTCAACGAAGAATACGACCGCGCCATACGCTACCGACATCCGCTTTCGTTGCTCATGATCGACGTCGATCATTTCAAAAGTTTTAACGACACCTTCGGCCACCTGGAGGGCGACACCGCATTGCAACAGGTTGCCCAGATACTCGGCGAGTGCGTGCGGACGGTCGATTTCGTCGCGCGATACGGCGGCGAAGAGTTCGCGATATTGCTTCCGGACACCGATTACGCCGGTGCGCTCACCGTGGCCGAACACTGTCGAAATGCGATTGCCGCCGCCGACTGGCCGCACCGCGCCGTGACGGTGAGCATCGGTGCATCGACGATCACCGAGACGATGGGCGACGGCTTCGACCTCGTTCGCGAAGCCGATCAGGCACTGTATACCTCGAAAGCGATCGGCCGAAACCGCGTCAGCCACGGCAGCGGCACGATCTCCGTGGCCTCGATCACGCGAGTGGCACGAGTCCTCTCACACAACTAACGCAGTCATCCGCACGACGAAAACGAAAAAACGACCGCAAAGGGAACGCTTCCTGCCCCTTTGCGATCGTCCCATTCGCGGACCATCCCACCCACGCCCGCGGTGGTTCTTCGGCTTACGCCGCCATCGTTCGCTCTTGCACCCACTCCAACGGCTTCGTGTCGCCATCGAACCGCGCGTCGAGCGGGTGCCATAGTGCCTGTTTCAATTTCGCGCGCATCTCCATCACGGCGAGCTTTTCGGGCGTACCGGGTGCCGCCGTCGTCGGGATCGGCGGCGTCGGCGCGTTGCCGTTGAAGTTACCGACGCCGCGCCGTGCGAACTTGCTCGTACTCGGGTACATCTCCTTCACGCCGGGTGCGTAATAGCACGTCCAGCAGAGGCCGCGCGGGCGGTTCACCTTCGACCGGCCACAGTTCCGACACGAAACACTCGTCGATTGCATCGGTTCGCAGATCATCACCATGGCTCGACCTCCGATTTATGTGTGGGGAAATATCTCGTGGAATCGCAAAGGTTTACGCGGCAGCGACGTGTCGCAGTGGCAGAACATCTTCAAATTCGTCGTCGTCGTCGGCTTCGGGTACGCGCTCCGCCAGGGCTTGTTCGACTTCGCTGAGGAGGTCGCGACGCATGTCGTCGCGGGGCGTGTCGTCGAACCAGTTGAGGAACCAGCGACAAGCCGCCGGTTCGCCGAGGCGATTGTCGGCCTCGAAGCAGCACTTCGCGAAGAACTCTTCGACCTCGCCGACGCTTTCGAGGCCATCGCCGTGCCAGCCGCAGAAACCGAGCGCACACGCGCCTTCGACGGGCCAATCTTGCACGCACAGTAACGGGGGTGGCGTGGTCGTCGAGCCTTGCGTCAGACGGTGATCGTCGCCGCGAAGCGCATCGCGAAGGGCACAGAGTCCGGTGGTCGAAAGCACCGGGGCAAATCCATCTCGCCAAACCATTCTCCAGCTTTCCATGTTGGTCTCCGTTGGTGGGTTTCGCTTCAACTGCTCATTACGTCTGTCTGAAGAAACTATACGCACGTTCACTACGTGTTGCAACTAAAAATGGACGATATTCGACATTATTTGGCAGAAATCTGGCTTTTCGGGAGGTGGCGAGCCGGCTAATTAGACATTAGTAGACAGCAGTGGCGTTGGCTGTTAAATGGTTGTAGACGCCGAATTCCCACAGCGAGATTGTCGGCTAAGATACGTCTATCCATCCTGCGCACCGTTCCCGGAGACGGCTGTGAAGCGAATTGCCTTTTCGATAATTGTCGTCGTTGCGTTTGGCTCGTATTTCTTGTTCGCCGAAGTGCCGCGCTCGCCCGAACAGTATGCGCAAGACTTGGGTAGCCCGATCTTTGCCGTTCGCGATACCGCAACGAAGGAACTCTGGAAGCTCGGCGAAACCGCGCGTGCGGCGCTCGAAGAGGCCGCGAAGAGCGACGATCTCGAAGTCGTCGAGCGCGCCAGCGAGATATTGACCAAGTTCAATTGGGGCATCTACTCCGACACCCCTGCCGATGTCCTGAAACAGATCCGCGAGTTCCGTTCGGGCGAAGTGGCACAACAAACGGCTGCGACCGACGAACTGCTCTCGCTCGGCGGACCTGGCATCGAGACACTGTCCAAAATCCTGGCGCACGACTTCCCCAACGACAATCGCGACGCGATTTTTGCAACCCTCCTGTACAGGTCTCGGCGGCGCGTTCCGGTGTTCATCGTTCAAGGCCAATTCGAGCGTGCGGAGAAAATTCTCGAACTCGGGCTGCACGGCCCACTTCCCCCATCATGGCTCGATTACACGACGTTCATGCAGATGCGCGACAGAGGGAAAGTGGCCATCGCGAAGCTCGAATCGTTGCGGAAAGTCGAGGGGATGCGCGGTCGATCTGCGACGGCGGCGCTCGCGATGGCGCAGCACATCGGCGGTCGTAGCGTCGAGGCGATTCGCTTGCTCGATACGTTGCCCGCCGATGCCAACATTTCGCTGATGAAATCGTGCATTCGCGAAGACGCGGGCCTGTGGGGCGAGTTGGCGAAGGCGGACGACGCGGCTCAAAATGGCGTGAACCGGCTCGGTGTGAGTTTGTTTCGCCATCGCAAAGCGGGCGACAAAGCGAAGGTGGCGGAGTTGATCGCCGAGGCGAATGCCGCATCGAGCGATGGTGCGGAACTGGCCGGGGTGGCACTGCTGTTGAACGAGTACCCGCTCGATGGCATCGAAGTGTTGAAGTCCAAGAACGCGATGCCGAACCTGGTGGCGGACTGCCTGGCCACGCGAATGGAGTTCGCCGGCGTGCTCGATCTGGTCGGACAGGGTGCCACGGCGAAGGCGCTCGACACCGACACCGACGCGACGACCGTGCGACGCAGGTATTACAAGATGCGGCGGGCGCGGTATCTCTCGCAACTCGGGCGGAAAGACGAGTCGATTCAGGCGTTCAATACTGTCGCCGCGGAAATCACCAAGAACGATGCCTACGCCGTTCGCGAACTGATTCGCGCCGAAGTGCGGGCGGGCCGCGTCGACATCGCCGCCGAATATGCGGGCAAGTTTCTCGCCGATCTCGCTGCCGAGGGAAACGGTTTTCAGATCAAGCCCGATCCGTTCGAGGTATTGTTCGAAGACGACGCCCCCGCCGCGTACGGCATGTGGAATACGCGCCACTTGGGACTCGAGTACCGCGAACCGGGCAAGGTCATGCGGCAGATTCGCACGATCCTTGCAGGCAAGGCCACGCCGGCACAGCGGAAGGAAATGGCGAGCCAGGTCGCGGTTTGGCGCGACGCCGTAGAATCCGTAAGCGAAAAGATTCTCGCCGAGCAATCGCTCGCGGCACTCGCCCGATTGGACGGCCGCCCCGACGATGCCGAGGTCCACTATCGCGCATCGGTCGTGGCACCGCCATCGCCCGATGTCGCGTGGCAATATGACACGTGGTATGTCGGCCCGCGCGACTGGGTTTACGGCACCGACGAACGCTTTCGCACGCACCTCGACTTCGGCGATTTTTTGATGGAACGCGGTCGCCACAAAGACGCGGCCAAGGCGTACTACGATGGCTGGTTGCGCTTCCCCGACAACCCGATCTTGCTCTATCAATCCGGCCGCGCGCTGCTGGCGAGCGGCGACAAAATCGAAGGCCATCGCCGCGTCGCGCAATCGCACTGGGTGCCGCTCGGGAACGCACAGATGCGCGGCCGATTCCTCGATTTCCTGGCAGTCCGCGGCCAGCGCGCCGACCTCAAACGCGAACGCGATGTCACCCTACTGTCAGTCTGGTACTGGGAGCGGATGCGCGGGAATGTTTGGGGGCAGGTCGTGCGGTCGTCGACGATTTTGAACGACTTCGATCGCGCCGCGAACGCCACCGAACGCAACTTGCACTTCATGTTGAAAACGCCCGGCATGTCGTTCGTCGAAGGCGCGGGGTACATCTCGGTGCCGATGAGCACGAAGGCGCTGCGTGCCCGCGAACGGCTTCGTACGGGCCAACGCGAGGCGGCATTCCGCGAAACGAAAGAGGTTTTGACCGTGATGCCGGGGCACGTCGAATTGCTCGTCACGATCGTGCCGGAATTCGAGCGGGACGGCAGGAAAGACGAAGCCGAAAGCCTGTTCCGATCCGTGTGGGCCGCCTACCGCAAAGTCATCGCCGACTACCCCGAAAGCGCCTGGGCTTACAGTTCCGCCGCGTTCGCCGCCGCCGGTTGCCAACGCGAACTCGACACCGCACTGACCTACGCCAAGAAGGCCGTCGCACTCGAACCCGACGTACGAACCTACGCGGAAACGCTCGCCGAAGTGCATTTCCGCAGAGGCGAACGCGACGAAGCCGTGCGATTGTTGCAGCCACTCGCCACGCTCGACCACCGCAACGCCTACTACAAACGCCTGCTCGAACGCTACCAGCGCGGCGACATCCACAGCATCATGCCCGTCGGCCCCGAAGGGGATTAAATCCCCGTTTCGCCGCGACGCGCAGGCTTTGCGTAGCGGAGCGCGGGGTGAAGACGCTCGAAACATTTCGGCGAGTCGTCCTCGTGTCGGCGGTTGCGTAAGATAGAGTAAACTGTGTAATCTGTCAGCAAGTCAGGTTGCACGACTCGAACGAAAACGAGAAAGGTCTCTTGGCCAAAAAACACAACAGCACGAAGCCCTATCAGATATTCGTCAGCCATGCGACCGCTGACAAGTGGATTGCCACGATTTTATGTGAAAAGCTAGAGGAAGCGGGGGCTTCAACCTTTCGAGATGACCGCGATATCGACGGTGGAGATGACATTCCGGAACGGATCCGCGCGGAGATAAAACGTTCGCGCGAACTCGTGGTCTTGCTGACGCCACATTCGGTGAATCGCCAATGGATTTTGATTGAGGTGGGAGCTGCGTGGGGTTTGAGTAAGGCTGTCCGGATCACCCCAATTCTGTGCCACGTTGACATTGATCCGATACCAGGAATGCTCAAGTCGAAAAAAGCGGTTCACCTGAACGACTGCCCAAACCTGTTCGCCGAAGTAAAGAAACGAGTGAAGGAATACAATGGTTAAAGGTAACACCAGCTTCGACGTTTTCATCACTCATAATCATCGAGACGCAGCGATCTCGACAGATCTTGCGCGCATTCTTCGCTCGTACGACTTGAAAGTGTTTACGGATGCGGAAGTGGTCGTCGGGGAGAATACCGAGAACGCGATTTGGGAAGCGATGTCGGAAAGCCATGCATTGGTGGCAGTCATCCCGGAAACCGATTCCAGTGCTTCGTTCACATTTGAGATTGGTGCTGCGAAAGCCTGGAACAAACCCATTTTCGCTGTCGCTTCCAGCCCGACTGCGCGACTACCCGCCTGGCTAAAGGGACTTACGATCTACCCGCCATCGCGAATTGAGGAAATTGCTCAAGAAATCAAGAAGTTATCGGGGTCGCTATCCGAATCCGATCGAGCATCGCTCGTTGAGGCGTATCGCAATATCGGAGTGTCTGTGGATCAACTCATGCTTCAACCGGAGCAATTGTCTGAGTTGACAAGGCAGTTCCAAAAACGCACGAAACGGACTGTCGCTGCCGAAGAGTTGGTGCGAACACTGCTACGGCTTCGCAAGCGAGGGAAACTCCGTCTGGCACGAGCGAACACGTAAAGAAGGTCTCCGAGCATGTTATTTACCACGGATATGGCGGGGCTGGTCGCGGGGCAGTTGTCGCGGTTCGTCACCCTCAACCGACATCAACTCGCCGGGCAGGTGGAGAACCTCAACTTCTGGCTGGCCGAGGTTCACCACGCATTAGATATGATCGACGGGTATGGGGTGCGCTTCGTACGTCTGCATGCCGCCCAAGAGCGGTACGTCGCCACGCATAACGTCACCATGTCTGAGGTCGGGCCGACCGGCGTCAACGAGCGGTCGCCAACGGAGGTTCGTCGCATTCCGGATCGGGATCTCCAAAAGGCGCGGCGAGCGTTGGTCGAGGCGGCATCCCGGTTTCTGGAGCGGTGTGTGGCGGAAGGTCTGTTGTCGGCGGATCAGGTATCCGCCGAACTTGCGCGTCTAAATGTGGGACAAGGGCACGTCGCCTAACTTACTAAACGCGATGTAGCGGAGCGCAGGGTGAAGACTCGCATCAGGAATGCATGCGTCAATTGCACGAAAAAGTTCTTGCATCGGGCTTCGGTGACGTTTATCTTCTAACTCACATAATCTACGATCCTATGAAGCGTTGACAGTCATCTTGGATTTTCGTGTGCTATGACGATCGACCAATTTCAGGACTTTGTCGCGGCCAATATCGATTGGTTTCACGGTCGCCTGCCTGAAACGGATTCATCATTGCAGCAAGCTGAGAAAGTTCTTGGCGTTAAGCTTCCCCGTACGCTCAAGTGGTTGCTGACGCAGCACGGATATTGGCATGGAACTGGGGTGTCAAACCTGAATGATACTATCAATGACACGCTCGATGCTCGTCGCCTCGTTGCATTGCCAAACCACTTTGTCGTACTGGAGAACTTTCAGGATGCCGGTGTCATCCTCATTGATACAAGCGAAGTGACGCCAAACGGTGAAGCCCCGTTATATTGGGTTGGATTGGAAGATGTGGGCAATCTTCCTCGGCTGGAAACGAATAGTCGATACGATTCGTTCGGGGATTATGTCAAGGACCGCCTAAAATCAGCACAGGATTTCATCGAACAGCGATATGTTCGCTATGTTCGCTACGATCCCGCCGATTTCCCTGAAGGGCGCGGCGACGGCTAACCAACGATTCAAACTGACCGGGGTCACTATCTTGTTCTTCCGGCTGCATCGCCTCGTTCGGCGGCTCGCATGACTGGTGAAAGTGTCGGATGATCATCTCCTCGCGAACACCTGAAGGCGAACCGAATCGGTGTCCCGTTTGTGGTCACCGATGTCGGATCGAGCCATCGTGCTTGACTCCGGATGCTCCGTGCCCGAGTTGCGGACATCTGCTTTGGTTTTCGCACGAACAGAAAGCGACCGCCGCCTCGGTGCTGGCTGAGCGGCCAAAGCGTGCCCAAGGTCTTCCCACTGCGCGAGCACCCGAGATTCAAGCCGCGCGTTTGATCGGTCGTTCGATTCGTCGCGGTGAGAAAAGGTTCGGCCCGATTAGCCGAGCGTTTCGCGCCGAATTGGCGGCTGTGAACGACCCGCGCCACGCCGAGCGATTGCTGTCGTTGCTGCCTTCGGCAAATTCATGGGGCGAGTGGCTCGCGATGTGGCACGCGGAACACGGTTCTCACGCAGCGAAGGTTGCGGTGTAGAAAGTATCCAACTGCCTTCCAACGAAATCGCGCCTGGCGACGTTACACTGGCAGTTTCCCTTTTCTAAAGGAGCAATCGCGATGACACACTGGATCCTTTGCGTCGGCCTCTGCATGTCGGACGACATGGCGTTGGCCCAAGAAGTGAAGAGTTCCGCAGACCCCGTTGCCGATACCGTTGCGAAACTGCGGCAGCCATTGAAGCTCAATCAGGAACTCGATGGCATGGCGTTGAGGGATCTGATCGGCATCGTGGAGAAAGATCACAAACTCAAGTTCATCGTCGACGAGAATCAGTTCAAGTCCGCCGGTGAAGCGGCGATCCTCGACAAGAAACTGACGCTCAAACAGACTGTTGGCGGGCTTCGCGTCGGCAAGGCTCTCGGTATTATGCTTTCCAGCATTCAGGCCACGTACATCGTACACAAAGACCACATCGGGATCGTGCCTGTTTCCGAAGGGGAAAACGTGCGCGTCACGGGCGTTTTCAAGGAGCGGCCACTCAACGAAGTGCTCGCGGAGATCGCCGACGATTGCGATACGACGATCCTGGTGGCTCCGCAAACCGGCGATGCGCGGATGATGTTCATCAACGCACGCCTCCTGAACGTACCGCTCGAAAGTGCGCTCGAACTGCTTGCGGTGCAGGCCGATCTTCGCGTGGTGAAGCGGAAGAATGCGTATCTGATTACCGGCAAAGACCACGCCAACGAACTGACCGAAGAAGCCCACAACACCGCAATGCGAAAGATCGAACTCGAAGCCTCGCGTGCGGGACTTCAACAGAAACCCGCACCCGCACCGGCGAAGTGACTCGTGCCCCACTTACTCGATGATTTTGATGCGACCGATCGCGAATTTTGCTTCGTCGGTTAGTTTTGCGCCCGCTTGGCCCGATGCCCAGCGGGCGAGTACCGCTTTCGCCTGAGCCTGGATCGCGAACCCCGCCGTCGCATCGAGTGCGATCCGTTCCACGACTTCCACGGCGCGAACGATACGCACATTTTCGGCGTTCGGCAGATGTTGCTCGTCGATAATTTTCTGGACTTTTTCGCGGAGTTCTAACGATTCCGTCGAATCTCGAATCGAGATCAACTGGGGTTCGATTTGTTGCGAAACTGCGAGTAATTTTCGGTAAGCGATTCGTCGAGTATCGTAATCCGGCGCGTCGAGTTGCATCAGCCAAACTTCCACGCGATCGAGATTCAGAGCGGATGCAGGCGACAATTTCCCGGCAAGAAACGGCAAACTTTTCGCGGGGTATTTCGAGAGTCGTCGAATCGCCTGGAACCCGATGGCCGCGTCGATCGTACCGAGACCGGCCCAGGCGTTTTCGAGGCCAACCTCATCCGGTTCGGTTGTTGGTACTTCGCCAGTATTCAAATCCCATACATACAACACACCCGAACACATCTTCGTGGCCAATCGCTGACTATCGGGCGAGAACTCGGCATTCCAAATCGAGTCAAATTTGGGATACTGAAACGACATGCGCACTTTACCAGTCGCGACTTCGATGATGGACAATGAATACTCTGGTAAAGTCGACAGCACGAATCGACCGTCTGGAGAGACAGTATACGCATTCAAATCGCTTATCCGGTGTCGTAGTTTCCTCGTTGAAACATCGTAGCAATCGACGTACTGTTTGTAGTTGTCCGAATTGGAACTACGCACATAGCGATTGACGAGAAGCAGACTATCGTTTCGAGTGAAAGCGAATGGCGACGAAACGCCAGAGAACGGCTGCTCGATTTTCCATTCGGATTGCCTCGCGTTCAAATCGTGGATTGTCAGTTTCGATTTGATCACGTTGTCGATTGATCCTCGCTCAAATACTGCAATCCGCCTGCCGTCGTCAGCATACGTTGGATACTCGAATTTCACGGTTTTTGGCAAATGTTTAACATCGACTTTCCCAGACGATATATTGATCGAAACAATCGCGGATTCGGAATAGCCAACAACTGCTGTGCCATCGTTGGAAAAGGCAACATGTTTGAGTTCCGGAAGTCCACGAAGCGGGAGTTGTTGGATTATCGCACGCGAAGCCACATCGCGTATTTGAATCGTGTCCTTATCGACCTCCAGAGTTTTTGTCCCATCGCGCGACAAATCGATTTTCGTGCGATCCGGAGGTTGCGGTATGATGGTTCGTCGGCCCGTCGAGATGTCCCAGACTGCCCACGTTCGGGTTCGTTCGACGATTCGATCGTGGGAATGTCGCAGGAATGAAAGGGAATAAGGGCAATGAAAACTCGATTCCGTTTCGGTCGACGCCGATTGAGGCAATCGTTCTCCCGTTGCAACATCGTATGCCACAATTCCGCCAAAATTGGTCATTGCAAATAACGTCTTGCCATTTTGTGTCATTGTCAAGTGTAAGGGTTGCATACCGGACAACGCAATGGCATGGCAGGGCGATACGGATTGGTTTCGACGTTGAGAATATCAATCCCTGTTTTATCGCTTCGCAGAGTGAATAGTTCGCCATTTGGCGTCATCGCAAATATCTCACACTGTTCTTTCAGCATAATTTTGCGCGTGAGTGTGCCCGTCATGGAATCGTAGCAATAGAGGATGGAATCCCAGATCGTGAGGAAGCTCGATCCGTCTGCCGAAAATTGCACGTGTTTCGGCGATGACGATCGCTTGATTCGCCCGGTTTCCCCTCCCAGTATCCTGTCGTAAAATAAAATTAATCCATTGCTATTCACGACAACGACCGTCCGGTTGTTCGGCGAAAAATGGATCGAATGTCCCCTGTTCAAGTCCGGTGCCGGGATGCGTACCAGCACTTTGCCGCTCTTCACATCGTTCACAATTAGCGTTTTCGGTTCCGTACAGATAAACAACGTTCCATCGGGGCTGAAAGTGGGGTATGGATGCGTGGCAGGCAGTTGAGTTTTGCGTTCGACTCGGTTCGACGGAATGTGAAAATGAGTGAACGAGCGACTCCAATCCGCGTGGATGTGACATTTGACAATCGTGTCGGAACTACAAAATGTATACGCATGACAATACCCGTCGTAAACTCCGTTATAGTGTTCGCGCCAGATCACCTGACCCGTTGCGACATCGAACACCCAAATTCCGACATGACCTCGAACGGCTAGTCGCTGGCCATCGGGCGATACCAACATACTCTTCGGGAGAAACGGATAGCGAAACCGCGTCGAACCGAAGCTGGCGATGGCCCCTTTTGGGAGGGGATCGACGACGGCGGGCAATTCGGCCGCAGCGATTGACGGGGCGGTGAATGCAACGATGGCCAATAGGATTGCGATGTTCCCGCGCATCGTGCGAACTCCTGCGATTGCGTTTGCGGCGTACTCACGCAAAACGTTCCTCGCACCATTATGTTGGATGATGTGCGGAGTTCGGCACGTTAAAAACGTGCCCCACGGCGACCGCGAACGCCGCTCGCATTGCGGCTGCGCCTTCGTGGCGGAATTGCTCGAACCACTTCTGCTCTGCGAGTTCGCGTAACATTTCTCGCCGCCGTGCGGGGTCGGGAACTTCGACGATTAGCGTTTCTCGGATCGCGCTCAGCACTTCCACGTATGCGCCGTAGCTCTCGTCGAACTCGTTTTCCAATTTCCTTTTCACGGCACGCGCAAACGCCGGTGAGGCTCCGCCGGTGCTGATCGCGAGCGAAAACCGCCCGCGTTGGACGACGGCGGGCAGCTCGAAATCTCCCGACTCTGGGTCGCTCGCCGAGTTGACGAATAAGCCGAGCGATTGGGCATCGCGCACGACTTCGCGATTGATGCTTTCGGTGGCGGCGGCGAAAACGAGTGCGACGCCGAGCAACTGTCCTTTCGCGTAACCGCTCGTTTGCCAGTCGATTTGCGCGTCGCCATGAAAATCGACGTGACGTTCTTCGAGTGCGACGACGCGCACGAATGCGCCGGCTTCTCGTAGGCGTGCCACTTTCCGCCGACCGACGGGACCGGCACCGACGACGAGCACCGTTTTGCCCGCGAGGTTCAGAACGATGGAGTAACCGATGTTCGTCATGAGTCGGTTCGTCGTTCGCGATCGGCTAAATAAAACAAAGCCAACATCATCGTACTGTTCCTCTTCAGGTTCTCGTCATGAACTTCCACGCCCAGCGTCGTGCCAATCTCGTTCGCGACTTCAAAAAGGACGGCATCGACGCCACTCTCATCACGGGCGAGCATAACGTTCGCTACCTCACGGGGTTCACCGGAAGCAGTGCGTACGTCATCGGCACGGCCAAGCAATTCTACATCGTTAGCGACGAACGCTATACGGATCAGATTCAGGAAGAGTGCAAAGAGATCGAGATTCACATCCGCCCGCACAACGCGACGACGCTGGAAGCGACGGCGAAACTGCTCGCGAAGTTGGCTTGCAAGGCCGTGGGCATCGAAGCCGATCACGTGACGCTCGGTTTCCACCAAACTTTGACGTCGCTGACGAAGACGAATTTCGCCCCGTTGAGCGGCAAAGTGGAAAGCCTGCGGGCGGTGAAGGATGCGTCCGAAGTCGAGGCGATTCGCACGTCCGTGCAGATTGCCGAACGGGCCTTCGGCATGTTCCGTGCGATGCTACGCGACTCCGATACCGAGAAGGAACTCGCCGATAATATGGAGTCGTATCTCCGTCGCGCCGGTGCCACTCGCTCGGCGTTTTCGACGATTGTCGCGATCGGCGAACGCGGTGCGTTGCCCCATGCCGTGCCGACGAACAAGGTTCTCAGCGATGCCAGCAAGCTGCTCGTCGATTGGGGCGCGGATTGCAACGGCTATATGAGCGACATCACGCGGACGCTGAAATCGCCGTTCGGCATCATGCCGAATCGCCGGAATAAACAGGAGCGCAACGGCTTCGACTTGGACACCATCCACGATCTGCTCGTGCGAGCGCAGACGGCCGCGTTAGAGGCAATCGGCGTAGGCGCGTTGGCGAAAGACGTCGATGCGGCCGCCCGAAAAGTCATCGGCGATGCCGGTTACGGTGAGTACTTCGTTCACGGCCTGGGTCACGGCATCGGCCTGGAAATCCACGAAGCGCCACGCGTTCGCGAGAACTCGGACGACACGCTTCAGGCCGGCATGGTGATTACGCTGGAACCGGGCATCTACATACCCGGCTGGGGCGGCGTGCGGGTCGAAGACGATGTGTTGATCGCGCGCGAAGGCGGCGTGCGCCTGACGACATTACCACACGACACCGCGTTGCTCGATTTCAGCTAACCCCACGTGGCACGGTTCAAAGCCACCACCGAAACGTTGGCTCTTCAGTGATGCAGACGCAAGCGGAATCGATTTTCAACACTCCGATTTGGCGGGGTGGTACACTTTCGTGTAGAAGTGCGAGATGAGAAAGCTGAACGCCACGATACATACCATCGGCAGAACCCACTCGTCGAGTACGCGGGTCAGCATCGCGACCGCAAACGATTCCAGCATCAACAATCCAAACAGAACGACCTTCGGATGGAATCTGCGTACCGGACCAGGTGACGGGTAGCTATCCGGGTACAGCCGCTTGTGGTCGATCGAGCCATGTGGCGGCCCACTGAAAGCCCTGGCGAAGAGTCTCGCTCGGCTTCGTCGATAAAGTCATACCAGGCTTGTTCCTTCGTTTCCATGATTCATTCATCTGTAGTTCGGCGAGAGTTTCATTTCATAGGGCAAGGTGTCGTGCGTTAAACGACAACGCTCGTACTGGCCGAATTCGCGTCGGCACTCGCTTGGCGAACGGAAATCTCGACCCGTTGACCGAGGAGGTTCAAAAACTTGAATAACCGATCGAGCGAATAGCCTGCGACACGTCCGCGAACCAATGCCGACACTTTGGGCTGGTCGAGGCCAAGCAGTGCGGCGGCCTCTGCCTGAGTCAGCTTTCGATTTGCAATCACGTCCCGAATACGTTGAACGAGTTTGGCCTTCGCAAGTGCGAGGTCGGGTTGCGGGAAGCCGAGGTCCGCAAACACGTTGCCACTTCCCATTTCGACGGAAATTGGCTCTTCAGGATGCGCTTTCTTTCCGTTGCTTGACGTATTTCGCATAAAGTTTCTCTGCTTCCTTGAGTCGAGCGTTGATCTTATCGATTTCTTCTTTTGGCGTTTTGCGACCCGTCTTCGATTTCTTCTGAAAAACGCTGAGAACATAGACGATACCGGCGAACTTGACCGTGTAAACCGCACGGTAGGTACTGCCTAATTCGTCTTCGACCACTTCCAAAACTCCTGCCCCGCCGAACCCTTTTAGTTCTACTGTATCCGCCGGAAGTACTATGGCGGAAAGAGTTTATGGAATCCTCGACAATTGGTCTGAATTCCGTGTCTGACCGGGATGGATGTGT
>JAYWCL010000109.1:0-5638 GCA_043780595.1 Limnoglobus sp. | reverse complement strand
TGTTTCGCCCATGATACGCACCTAAAACGCCAGAGTGAACGGAGGCAGGACAACCGATAATATACCAGCGAAAATAGCAGCGGAAAGATGCGAACTCGGAGTGAAGAGGAGCGATTCCCGTTGCCGCGACCGCGCTACTCGCCCACTGCCGTCGCTTGCGTGAGGTTCGGCGTCTTGCCGACGAGGATGCGCTGACACCGGAACACCGTCGCGATTCCCCGGCTCCGCATAATCGGGTTCTTCACCGAATCCTTTTGCAGTTCCGGTAGCGCCATTATGCTGGCGACGGCGCTGGAGCTCAACGGGGAAGCCCAAATCGGCCACGTCCAGAATGTGTCGAACATCCCGTTGCCGACGAAGCCGCGCGTGGCGACTTTATCGCCTTTCGGGAAGCACGGGAACAGCGGCCACGCTTCGAGCGCGAGCCGGTTCGCCCCGAGCATCCCGCCAGATCGATTTCGCGTCGGATCGCCCTTAGGTCTATTCCATTGGTAGGCGTGACGCCGATCTTCGGTCGGTTCCCAGTGCAGCGATTGGTTGCTGAGCGAATCGGCGTAATCCCACGTTTTGAACAGCGACCGCAACAGGTGCAAATCCGTCGTACGCGCGAGTACATTACTCAAATTGTCTGGCAAGTAATCGCGGCGAACCGTCTGAAGTTGGCTCGCAGCTTCGGGTGCCGATTCGCAAACGAGAGCCATCACCCAATTCAGTCGTGCGCGGTCCGTGTCGGGTTGATGCAGACATCGCGGACGTAGCACTTTTGGCAACGACAGTCCCTTGTCATCCAGCATCGCTTGCAGCATTGCCACGGCCCATGCACACGAATGTTCCGCCACCGAGCGATCGAGTTGCGCGGCCACGTACTCTGCAAACTCCTCAGTTGTCGGCGTACCTGGCAAGTGAAGTACCGGCGTTTGCGGCGACCCGCTGTGCCCCCACGAAAGCGCAACCGGCCCTTTCAGCCAAGCAGGCGCGTCGTCTCGTTGCGACAGTCGTTCGCACACGACGAGCGTTCCAAGGGCCGCCAGAAACGCGAGTGGGTTCGAGCCATCGAGGCCTGGCAGTGGTAGCTCGTAGCTCGGCGGCTTCGCCGCTTTTGCTGCGTAATTCGCAGGTGGCGTTTGGCCTGTCGCTGGCTTCCAGCCGTCTTCCTGTTCCGCGCGGCTTTGGGCGTGGTCGGCGAGGCGGAACGCGGCTTCGCGGTAGGCGCTGCCCCACCAGCCGTGTTTGCGAACCATCCGCCAGAAGCGTTCGGGCAACTCCGCGTTCCACGTCGCGATCTCTTGTTTGGAAGTGGGCATCTGCCGTTTGAACTCGAATAAATCGACATCGAAGGAACTGGCCGCGTCGTTCTCCACGACCGCGTCGGCGAAGGGGCGTGCCGACCCGTGATGCGTGGCGATCAGGTGCATCAGGTCGTCGTCTGACGATTCGAGAATCGCGCACGAAAGCAGTTCGTGGCGGGCACCCGATGGGTAGCAGTGGACGAGCCGCGCTTCGTCGCGTTCGCGTTTGTTACGCGGCCCATTCGCAGACTTCGCGAGCGGTTTGCCGACGGCGGTCCGCGGCGAACTTTGTCGCAACATCGCCTGGAATCGCGGGTCGAGTTTGCCGAGATCGTGCAGCAATCCCGCCTGATAATAAAGCTCCACTGGCAGCCCGCAACCCGCCGCAAACTTCGCCGCACAGTCCGCCACCCCGCGCGAGTGATCTGCCAGCGAGACGGGTTCGCCTTTGAACGAGTCGCCGGGTTCGCTGTCGTCGAGGTAGGTCGGATCGCAAAGGCCGAGTCGCTTCTTGCTGCGGACAACGAAGCCTTTCAACGGCGCGGGATACGTCTCGACGATTCGCTTTTTCTTGGCCGTAAGCGACTGTATCGCACGTTCGTGCCAGCCCGGATACTCCTTGGCAATCTTCGCTTCAATTGCATCTAAAAGATCCTTGTCGAACGTTTCGGATTCTTCATTGAGATCGAGGCCAGAAAAGCGCAACAGCGCCTTATCCCGCGATTTCTGGAACGCTTCCTCGGCGTAGTCGGCGGGCGGATCGGTCGCGAAGTCGCCGAGTTTCCCGACATCCTTCGCGCTGCATGGCACGACGTAGGTGCGGTTCGGCCTCACGTCTTTCGGGTCTTCGATGGTGTCGGTTTCTTCGGACTCTGGCCCCTTCCAGCACAGCGCGATTTGCGGTTCCTTTAGCTCGATTTCTTTTTCTTCTTCTAAAACTCCGCCTTCCACGTCGCCGGTGTTGTCCTCGAATTTCTCCCCCGCGAGCCACTTCTTGAACAGGCCGATTGGCACAGCCACCGCTTCCGACGAGGATGGCGGACACAGCCCGACGATCTCGGCCCACAACTCTTTTTTGTCGCCGAGGTCGCTGCGAAAGACCACCTGCACATCGGGTTGGCCGGGTTGCTTCGGGCCGTGGAGGAACAGTGCCGGGTCCGGGTCGGGCGTCGGGATCGGGTTCGTCTGCACCCAGCAATCGAGGTGCGCGGGGAACAGCACGGGCGCATCTTCGGATTGCGCATTCATCGGGGTCAGATCGACGCCATCGATGGCCGCGCGCACCGCAGCGACGCCGAAGTCAAAGACGTTGTCCGTGGCCTTTTCCTTCAGCCACTTCCAGGTGTTACCCAAACTTGCGCCGTAAATGGGATCTTCCGAAGTATCATCCACCTCGTCGCCGCGAACGACGATGACTGCGTTCGCCGTATCCCGACGTGCGACGCGGTTCAGCCGACCGAAGCGCTGGCGCAGGGCATCGAGGCTGGCACATTCAGATACGAGCGCGTGGAAGTCGAAGTCGGCACCGACTTCCAGACACTGCGTGCCGACGACGAACTTCGGCGGCGTGCCGTCCGCGTTCGACAGCAGCGGCTTCAGCTTCTCTTCAAACAATCGGTCGCGGTCGAGCGGCCGCATTCGCCCCGTCAGTAGCACGGCATCTTCGCCCAAAGCGGCTTTGAGATCGCGCGCCGTCTTCACGCGGTTGACGATGATGCCAACGCAGGCCGCATCTTTCGCGAGTTCTTTCGCTTGCTTCATCAACTCCTTCACCAGTTCATCGGTGCCCTTCTTGCCCTTCGCTTTCTCGGCGATCACCAACTTCGCGGGCTTGCTGGCATTAATGCGTTCGCCCAACACGCCGTGCGCCCGATCGGCCTCATCGTCGCGCATCACGTCGATGTCCGATAGTGGCGTCGCGGTCATCGAAACGAATTTGAACGGCACCTGTGTCTCGTTCCAATCGCGATAATGTTTCACCGCTTCGGCGGTCTGCTGGAACGGCTTCGCGCAGTGCGCTTCATCGAGCAGAATGAGCGCGTCGTTGCCGACGAGGCCCGCGTGAACGGGCTTCATCGAATCCGAAACGCCGTAGCCGCGGAACAACAAACGCGAACCAACCTGATCGACCGTGCTGGCAATGACCGTCGGCTGCAACGGCGACCGCGTCCATGCCGTCTCGCGGTACATGCCGCCACGCAGCGCGTAGACATCGAGGGGGCGAACGTCGAACCACCTCCGTTCGAGATCGGACAATTTGTCGATCAGATTTTGCTGCTTCTTTGCATCGTCCTCATCTAAGATTGCCCATCGCTTTTGGAGGATGCGGAATCGATCCGCATCGGAGATGTCCACCCATCCCGGCTCGGCTCGATTGCGCAGTTGATCTGCCACTTCGAGCAACACACCTTCAGCGGCGCGATCCAGCACCTTTGCCAAATCCTCCGCGTGCCGGTACGCCTGATCGACGACGATGCGGCGGTCCACCACGAAGAAGATGCGACGCGGTGCTTCCTTCGCACCGCACGCCAGCGCGAAGACGGCGATGTCGATGCACGCGGTTTTCCCTGCGGCGGTAGGCAACGCGATCGTTTTCGGCCAACTGCCCGCACACACTTGCGCGGCCAACCGCGACTGCCACGGGAACGGGAGGTTGCCGTGGACCTTCTCGTAAAACTCGTCGAAGTTCATGCGTTCTCCTGTTTCATTGGCGGTCGGCAGATGCCGTAGCCGGCGTAGCGGCCGGCCCCGATGAGCACCGGCCCGCGCACGGGTACGGGGAACACGATGTCGGCGTGGAACAGTGGCCGGGGCGGGCGACCGGGGCGAGGTTTGACGTGGAAACTCCGCGCGTGTGGCACGCCACCCAGTTGCGGGTCGAGGCTGGCGCGAATGCTCACCGGCTCCGGATAACCCGATTGCAGGCACGCCTTCGCCACGACATCTTCGATGCTCAAACCACGCCGTGGAAACTGAGGCAACACGATCGGCGTGACGGTCTTCCACTGCCGCGCGGGGCCAATCCAATTCCGGCTCTGTAAAGTCTGTTGCCGACTGCGTTCGGGGCGCTCTTCGAGTTCGAGTTCCAACGTGCCAATCACTTCATTCCCGAAGTGCGGGTTGCGGATTTCCAGCGACAGGTACGGTACGCCATCCTCTTCGCCGAACCGAGTACCGGTCAGCAAGTCGAGCAGTGTCACCGCATTGTCGCGGCTGAACTCGTTCGGCACCGCAACGGCCAACCCGAGCAAGTGGCCATCGGCGTGATCGTGATCGACGAACCCGAGCGGCAGGTACGCCGGTCGCGGCGCTTTGCTCACCGATTCATCGGCGGCGTGCCCGCTGATCCATTCGGGGGCATTGTCGCCGAAACGTTTCATCAACAATTTGCGAAGTGCATCCGCGATCAACCCGCACGACTCCAGCCCGAAGCGTCGTCCGCCGACTTGCCGAAAGACGAACAACCCCGGATCGAACGGGCCATCGAACGTCTCGGCCTCCTGCTTGGCTTGTGGGGGTGCGTACCCCTGCCACCGTGCCGGCTGCGGACGCAGGGTTTGCGGCGGGCCACTCGGGAACTGTTTGCCGTACTCCTCTTGCACCATCGCCAACTTCTTCTTCGCTTCCGTCTTTGACTTGCCCGACGACGACTTTACTCCCGCAGTTAGGGACTTTAGCCGCGAATCGAGATCGCTGTGGGCTTCGATGTTGACGCGATTGTAGCGAGCAACAAGGTAGTTTGTTCGCCCTTTGTCGAAGACGCGGAGTTGATGAGTGGCACTTCGAGTGTCGTCCGATTTCAGGATCGGAGTGAGCGTCGAATCGCTTTCCAACTTCTCTTCTATCCACATCCGAACTGGCGTAGCCGAGTGACCGAGGTAAGTCACTAGACTACATAGTTCACTGAGCGATTCTTGGTGTTCTGCCGGTACATCATCGAACGGCCACTTGTAATACAAGTTTGCGCATGAGGGGATGACAGTCGGGTAGGATCGCTCCACACGATGTCTCCGTAACGGGTATGTCCCAATCGGCGGATTGTTCGTTTTGGTGGGATCCGCATCGTCATTCACGGGAACGAATGTAGAGAATGCTTCGCGTATCGAGCATACCTCAGACACGACCAATTCAGGTGGGAGCAACTGTTCGAGCCACAATAGCGCGGAGATGTGATGTTCCGCTTCACCGGCTTCGCCCCATGCCGCGACCATCGCCATGAACACCCGATCCGGATGAGGAGGCCACTCAGGTTTGGGTGTAACCGCGTTTCCGGCGTCTGGTTTCTGGCGTTTTGACTTGCTCTTTACGAAAAGACGGCCTCTAAAGCATGCTGTTGGTGCTCGAACCCA